>NZ_JBFUBD010000044.1:0-19970 GCF_056405935.1 Polaromonas sp. P1_E3 | reverse complement strand
TGCAGGAGCTGCCCAGCCGCGAGAACAGATTGCCCAGCAAACCGATGCTGAGCGTGGGAATCGAGAACAGCCGGGGCGAAAAAAGCGGATCCGGCCGTTTCGCCGCGTGCAGCCAGTACGCGGTAAGACTGGCCATGCCGAACACCAGCAGCACCAGCACACTGGCCTGCTTCAGGCCCAGGCCTGACAGCCCGTCCACCGCCAGCGATACAGCCACCATGCCGAAGGCAAGGAACAGATAGCCCGGCAGGTCAAAGCGTGGCATCTGCAGCCGCGGGTTGTCCTGCATATAAAACATCGTCGCAATTCCCCCCAGCAGCCCCACCGGAATGTTGATGAGGAACACCCAGTGCCACGTGGCCACCTCGACCAGCCAGCCACCCAGAGTGGGACCTATCAGCGGGCCGATCAGGCCCGGGATGGCAATGAAGCTCATGGCCTGCAAGAAGCGCTCGCGCGGGAAGGCGCGCAGCACGGCGAGCCGTCCCACCGGCAGCAGCAGCGCCCCGCCCATGCCTTGCACCACCCGCGCCGCCACCAATTGCACCAGGTTGCCCGACAGCGCGCAGGCAATCGATCCAGCGACAAACAGCGAAATGGCCCCCACGTACACCCGGCGCGTGCCGAAGCGGTCGGCGATCCAGCCGGACGCGGGAATCAGCATGGCCATGGTGAGCGAATAAGCCACCACCACTGATTGCATGCGCAGCGGGCTTTCGCCAAAGCTGCGCGCCATGGCCGGCAAGGTGGTGTTGACGATGGTGGCGTCCAGCGTCTGCATGAAAAAGCCGATGGCTACCAGCCAGAGCAGCATGCGCAATGATTTTTGTTCTGTCTGCATGGATGAGAGATGAAATAAGGCGGACTTGGTTCAGCGTATTGAAGAGCATTGAACAGAAGGAAAAGAAACGGCGCACAGCAAAAAGCCGCCTCAAGGGCGGCTTTTTTAGCGGGGTGCGGGGTTCGCCTCAGGCAGAGAAGCTGGATCCGCAGCCGCAGGTGCTGGTGGCGTTGGGGTTCTTGATGACGAACTGGGCGCCTTCAAGGTCGTCCTTGTAGTCGATTTCGGCGCCCACCAGATATTGGTAGCTCATGGCATCGATCAACAGCGACACGCCGTTTTTGGTCATGGTGGTGTCGTCTTCATTGGTGATTTCATCGAAGGTGAAACCGTACTGGAAACCGGAGCAACCACCGCCCTGCACAAAAACACGCAGCTTCAGGTCCGGGTTACMTTCCTCGGCGATCAGCTCGGCCACTTTGGAAGCGGCGCTGTCAGTGAAGACAAAGGGGGCAGGCATTTCAGTCTGGATATTTTCGGCAACAGCACTCATGGGGAACTCCAATATATCTAGGCGAATAGTGCGAACCAGGTTCGCGATTCGGGGCTTTCAGCCTCTGGTGGCACTTGTGGGCAAATAGTACAGCAATTCAATCAACCATAACGCCCATGCGTGTTAGGCCATGCGGTCTATTTGTGAGCGCTTACTCGCCCATTTCACCCCAACCACTCAGATGTTGTTGGCAGCCAGCTTGAGCGTGGGTTTTTCTTCCAGTTCCGCATGGCTTGTAGCGCGCAACTGTCCAAAGATGACGGCGCCCTGGTGCATTTCAAGCGCCTTATAAGACACGTCGCCCTCGATTTTGGCTTTGGGCTGCAATTCAAGCAGCTCGGACGCGTGGACTGGGCCCATCACCCGGCCGTTGATGATGACGTGGTCGGCATGAATATGGCCGGTCACCGTGGCTGACTCGCTGATCACCAGGATGCTGGAGCTGCCTTCGGCGGCGCGAATGTCGCCGATCACTTCGCCGTCAATCCGCAAGCCGTCGGTGAACTTCAGGTTGCCCTCAATGCAGCTGCCTTGGGCGATCAGGCTTTTGATGGGTGGCTGCTTCTTTTTTCCAAACATACAAGATTCCTGTGCTGGGTCGGCGTGACGGTGGGTGGGTGGGATTGGCGGGGGTTCAAAGCTTGAAGGTCTGGGCGGATCTGACCGCGGTACCCTCAATGACTTTAGCTGTAACTGTTTGTACCATGGCTTGGGGGGGCAAGTCGAGGACACCTTCCACACGAAGATACTGTTTGAACTGTAAAGTTTGCGGTCCGCCGGGCAAATTCATCATCCATGGCTTTCCGTCCATCGTGCCATGGACTGTCAGGTCCAGTTTTCCGTTGAAATTGGGCGCACCTTTGACGGGCTGGATGACCAGCAGCTGCCATTTGAGCTGGGTTCCTGACAACACCTCCGCCTGCAGGCTGCGAATGGCGACAACCTCGGCACTGCCGGCCGGCAAAAGCTTCTCGAAAAATCCCAGGTCGTCACGCAAACTGCGGTTATCGCTCTCCAGCTGCCGGATCTGGCTCATCATCTTTTCCTGCACCGCCTTTTCGGCCGTGAGCAGGCTGCCCGAAGTGTTGGCGATCGATTGCGCCCTGTCACGGTCGGCGCGCAAAGTGGCCACTTCCTGACGCAACACGCTGAGCTCTTCCTTCGCATCGGTATCCACCCCCGCAATTCCCTTGCCGAATTCGAAGGCCCAGAGGGCCACAGCGGCAGAGAACCCCAACATCAGGGCCCCGGCGATCCATCGCAGAGGCCAGGGAAGCGAGCTGCGCACCGACATGCGCGGGGAACTGATCGTCAGGCGGCGGCGAAACAGGCGAAATTTCAAATCGGGGGCCCTGCAGTTTTCGGTTCGAGGAGCTGCATTGTGCACGCAGACCTCCGCCAAACCCGCCAATCCCGCCGTAAAGCCGGGTAAGGCTTTGCATCAGGAAAACTAAACGCTTACAAAGCATTGACAGGGCGTTGCGGCCGTCACACAAATGCGCCGCCCATGAAAAAAGCCGCCAGGTAAACCAGGCGGCTTTTTGGGGAACAGCGAAAGCGGCTAAATGTCGATTTAGCGCTTGCTGAACTGCTTGCGACGGCGAGCTGAGCGGAAACCGACTTTTTTACGTTCGACTTCACGTGCATCGCGGGTCACAAAGCCAGCCTGGCTCAGGGCCGGCTTGAGCGTTGCGTCGTAATCGATCAGGGCACGGGTGATACCGTGGCGCACTGCACCGGCCTGGCCGGACTCGCCGCCGCCGTGGACGTTGACCATGATGTCAAACGTCTCGACGTGGTTCGTCAGAAACAGGGGCTGGCGGCAGATCATGATCGAGGTTTCACGACCGAAGAACACCTGGATGTCACGGTCATTGATCGTGATCTTGCCGGTGCCTTTTTTGATAAACACACGGGCGACGCTGGATTTGCGACGGCCGGTGCCATTGTTCCATTCACCAATCATCAATGGCTCCTTAGATGTCCAGCACTTTAGGCTGTTGGGCGGTATGCGGGTGCTCTGCACCACCGTACACCTTGAGTTTCTTGATCATGGCGTAGCCGAGCGGGCCCTTGGGCAGCATGCCCTTGACGGCTTTTTCCAAAGCGCGGCCGGGGTGCTTGGCTTGCATGTCGCGGAAATTGGTGGCAGTGATGCCGCCTGGATATCCGGAATGGCGATAGTAGATCTTGTCAGTCGACTTGGCGCCGGTGACGCGCAGCTGGGCTGCATTGATGATGACGATGAAGTCACCGGTATCGACGTGAGGCGTATAAATGGCCTTGTGTTTGCCGCGCAAACGGAGAGCAACTTCGCTGGCTACTCGTCCGAGGACCTTGTCGGTCGCGTCAATCACAAACCACTCGTGCGTCACGTCAGCGGGTTTTGCGCTGAACGTTTTCATGAGTTTTCTTTCGAAAAATGGTTTGTCGGGTTCTTTTCTGCGGTCGGTGTTCTTCTGATGAGAACCTCTTAGGCAGTATGGTTAAGCATGTTATTGCTCCTCTGCCGCGGAACCACTAGGCGCTGCAGAGCCCACGATTATATGAAAAATCAAGGACTTGCGTCAATATTCAGCCGGTTTTGAGGCAATTTTGCCTGGCGAGAAGGTAGGATAGCCCCATGTTTTCCTATCGCCACGCCTTCCACGCAGGCAACCACGCCGACGTGCTCAAGCACACCACGCTGATCGCGTTGATGAAGTACCTGACCCAGAAAGACACGGCCCTGACCGTGATCGACACCCATGCGGGCGCAGGCCTGTACCGGCTGGACGGCGACTACACCGAAACCAGCGGGGAAGCGCAGGAAGGTATCTTCAGGCTGCTTTCCGGTCAAAAAACACCTATTGCGCCTGCAGCGCCCGCCAAACGTGCGCAAGCAGCTATCAAAACCGTAGCAACCGCCGCAACCAAACCGGCCGCCGGCGCATGGGCGCCTGCGTTGCAGGACTATATTGACGTGTTGCGCGGCCTGAACCCCCATTTCGCCGAAACCGGCGATGTTGCGCACCTGAAAATTTACCCCGGCTCGCCGTTCATCGAACAGCAATTCCTGAGCGGGCGCGACAAGCTCAAGCTGTTTGAGCTGCACCCGACCGACTACAAGTCGCTTTCGGGCAACATCGAGCAGCTGGGTGTCGGCCGCCAGGTGGCGGTTTCCCGTGAAGACGGCTTTGAAGCCCTGAAGACATTCCTGCCACCGCCCGCCCGCCGGGCCATGGTCCTGTGTGATCCCAGCTATKAAATGAAGAGCGACTACGCCCGCGTGTCAGCCTGCATGGCAGATGCCGTCAAGCGTTTTGCGACCGGAACCTATGTGGTCTGGTACCCCATCATCCCGCGGCCGGAAGCCCATGACCTGCCTCGCAAGCTCAAGACTCTTGCCGTCAAGGCCGGCCGAAGCTGGCTAAACGCCGCTTTAACGGTTAAATCGAGCAAATTAACCACAGATACCGCCGGCGAGGTCGTGCGACCAGGTCTTCCGGCCAGCGGTATGTTTGTCATCAATCCCCCGCACACGCTCAAGGCGGAACTGCAGGCGGCCTTGCCGCAAATGGTGGCCCTGCTGGGGCAAGACCGCAATGCGGGCTTTACGCTCGAGCACGGCGGCTAGGTTTCCTGGCATCCACGCCTTCGCAGGCGGCGTTGCTGTGGTGCCGGCAGCTGTTATGCCATGTTGGCCGAGTTGTACGCCCAGACTTTCCAGTCTTTACCGCCGCAGTGAGTTGTGGCAAGGTTGCCTACCGAAGCCTGCGCCTCTATTTCCTTTTCTTTTTTCCGGCCCTCCCGCTCCATCCGGCGCTCCACTATCCACATGCCCGCCCAGGCTCAAGCCCTCCCCCCAGCCGTTCCGGGCACCCCCGGCAGGGGGCCGCGCGTGAGTGGAAAACCGGCCAGGCCCGCTGACAAAGGGACAGAGGCTGCCGCGCCAGCCGGCAAGGCATCGGCGTTGGCAGAGGACGTGGAGAATGAAATCGAACGCCGGGTTGCGCTTCGCACACAGGAACTTCGCGCGTCGCTGACACGCTACCAGACCATGGTGGACCTCGCCACCGAAAATATCTGCGTCGGGCAGGAAGGCCTGCTGCGCTTTGCCAATCCGCCGTGCCTGGCCCTGCTGGGCACGCAGGCCGGCGCCATGGCAGACCGGCCCATGATCGAATTCATTCACCCGGAAGACCGCGAGTTTGTTTCCGGCAAGCACAAGCTGCGCGCCGCGGGCAACGTCGTCCCGGCCTTTGAGGCGCGGTTCCAGCGCGACGACGGCACCATTTCCTGGGTGGAAATCAATGGTGTGCTGGTGGACTGGGAAGGTGCGCCGGCGGATCTTTTCTTCCTGAAGGATGTCACCGAACGCAAACGGCTGGAGGCCCTGACCCGCTCAGCTGCCGAGCGCTACCGCGCGGTCGTGGAAAACGTCAACGACGTGATCCTCGTCGTGCAAAAAGGCATCGTGCGCTTTTCCAACGCCAGCGCCCAGGCCATGTTCGGCCACACGCTGACCGGCCTGCCGTCGCTGCACCTGATCCATCCCGACGACCGGCGCATGGTGCAGCGCCAGCGCGAGCTTATGCAGTCAGGCACCATGGTCAGAGCCTACGAGGCCCGTTTCATCACGCCACCGCGCGAAACGATGACGCCGGAGCTGCGCACCGGCTGGGCCAGCATCTACGGCACACGGATTGAGTGGGACGGCGAGCCCGCGCTGCTCGTGCTCATGTCCGACATCAGCGAGCGCCGCCGGCTGGACCAGGAGCTGAAGACGGCGCTGACGCAGCGCGAAGCCATTCTTGAGACCACCGCCGTCGGTGTCACCTTCCTCAAAGGCCGTCGCTACCAGTGGCTGAACCGCACGCTGGCCGCCATGCTGGGCTACAGCCCCGCCGAGCTGCTGGGCCAGGAAACGCGCGTGCACTACCCCAGCGATGAGGACTTCGAACACATCGGCGAACTCGCCTACGCGCAGATCGCGCAAACCGGGTCGTTCTCGCTGGAAGCCCGCATGCGCCGCAAGGACGGCGAACTGATCTGGGTTCAGCTGGACGGCTCGGCGATCGACCGCAACCGCCCTCAGGAAGGCTCGGTGTGGACCTATGCGGACATCACGCAGCGCAAGGCAGCCGACGCGGAAGCCCGGCGCACCCTGGTGCGCGAAAGAGAATTGGGTGAGCTCAAAACGCGCTTCGTGTCGATGGCCTCACATGAATTCCGCACGCCGCTCGCCACCATTCTTTCGTCCGCCGAACTGATCGAGCACTACGGCGAAAAAATCACCCACCGGGAGCGCCAGGAGATCATGGCCGACCTCGTGGTCGCGGTCAAACGCATGCAGGGCATGCTTGAAGACATGCTCACCGTCGGTCAGGCCGACGCCGGCAAACTCAAGCTCAACCTGCAGGCGCTGGACATCGCCGCGCTGTGCCGCAAGCTCGTCACCGAAATGCACACCAGCGACGCCGGCCAGCACGCGATTGAATTTGAGGCCCCCATCGGCCACGACGCTTTTTCGCAGCTGGTCATGCTCGACGAGCGGCTGGTCCGGCACATTGCCAGCAACCTGCTGGCCAATGCCTGCAAGTATTCGCCCGCGGGCAGCGTGGTGGTGCTCACGCTGGACCGCCGGCATGACGAGTCCGGGGACCACCTGATACTGCGCGTCAGTGACGAAGGCATAGGCATCCCTCCGTCAGACCTGCCGCGCCTGTTTGAGAGCTTTCACCGCGGCTCCAACGTGGGCAACCGCCAGGGTTCCGGGCTGGGCCTGGCCATTGTCAAACACGCGGTTGACCTGCATCACGGCAAAATCGAGGTGGCAAGCATGCCGGGAGCGGGCACACAGTTCACGATCAGCCTGCCCATTTTTCAAGGAAACCCATGACCCTGATCCTGATCGTTGAAGACGACGACGCCATCCGCAGCAACATCGTGCGGCTGCTCAAGCTGGAAGGTTTTGAGACGGCCGCAGCCGCAGACGGCCGGCAAGGCCTGGAGCAGGCCCGTGCAAGCCGCCCCGACCTGATCGTCTCCGACGTGGGCATGCCGGGCATGAACGGGTTCGAGCTGCTGGCGGCGGTGCGCGCCGACCCGTTGCTGGTGAACACCCCCTTCATGCTGCTGACCGCGCTGGACGATCGCGAAAGCATGCGCCGCGGCATGACGGCCGGCGCCGATGACTACTTGTCAAAACCCTTCAGCCGCGCCGAACTGCTGGACGCCGTCAACGCGCAGCTGAAGAAAAAAGAACGGGTGCGTGAAGCCATTGATTCGGGTGTGGCCGCCGGCGAAGAACGCCTGCGTGCGGCTTTTGCCAGCCGCATCAGCGGCAGCCGCCCTGACAGCGTGCCGGTTGACATTCCCCCCAGCGCGCAAACGGAGGAAATCGCCAACGCCACCGTGCTGGTGGCCAGCATCCGCAACTTCACCTCGCTGGCTGAAAAACTCAATGCTGCGGAGGTGTCGCAACTGCTCACCGAATACTTTGAGCGCATCTCCGAGCCCGTGCTGAAAAWCAGCGGACGGCACATCAAGTTTGTGGGCGATGGGCTGATGGCGGTGTTTGTCGACACCGCCTCCGGTTCGCCGCTGCCGGCCCCGCGCCGCGCCATTTCAGCGGCCCTGGCCATGGCGCTGGCCACCCATGAATTCCGCGACTGGCTGGAGCAGCGCTTCGGCGGGCGCGCCCTGCCGCCGTTTGCCATGGGTATCGGTATCCACAGCGGCGCCGTCACGCTGTGCCAGCTCGGCACGCAGCAAACCAAGGAACTCACGCCCGTCGGCGAAACCGTGACGCTGGCCTCGCGGCTGGAAGACGCCACCGAGGAAAAGGGCTGGACGATGATGGCCAGCGAACAAACGCTCGGCGAAGCCGGCACCGGCATCCAGACCGGCATCCACACCTCGCTTACGCTCCCCGGACGCAACCTCGCCATCGATGTGGCCGAGGTCACGGGCCTCATCACCACCATGGAAGACAAGATCCACGGCATGGCCAGCCTGACCGRACGCGCCAGCGAGATCAGCGACGCCGTGCGCGCCAATTCGGACATCACCGCACGCGCAGTCAAAGGCGCACTGGATGCCAAGCTCTCGGCGCTGAAAGACCTGCGCTTTGACACCAGCAGCGAGCCTGTGCGCCTGAAGGGCTACCGCATCACGCGCAAGATCGGCGCGGGCGGCATGACCGAGGTCTACCTCAGTGAACGCGAATCCGACGGCCTGCCGATCGTGCTCAAGGTACTGGACTCGCGTGGCAAGGAAGCTTCGGAGCACCTGGTGCGTTTCATCCAGGAGTACGCCCTGCTCTGCAAGATCGACCATCCCCACGTGATCAAGATCTATGACCAGGGCTTCACCGACGAGCACGCCTATATCGCGATGGAATACTTCGAACGCGGCGACCTGCGCAGCCTGTTCGGCCCCAACCTGGCCCGCTCGGAGGCGCTGACGGTGGCGCGCGAAGTCGCACAGGCGCTGTCGGCCATCCATGCGCACGGCATCGTGCACCGCGACATCAAGCCGGAAAACGTCATGCTGCGTGCCGACGGCAGTGTGGCGCTGGCCGACTTCGGGATTGCCAAGTCGATGTTGCAGGCCCCCAGCATGGGCCTGACGCAAACCCACCACGGCGACGTCGTGGGAACGCCCTATTACATGAGCCCCGAGCAGRCCACCGGCCGCAAGGTGACGGCCCAGTCCGACCTCTACAGCCTGGGTGTCATGCTGTTTGAAATGCTGGCCAACCGCCGGCCCTACATTGCCGAGTCGCTCGAACTGCTGCTCGCCAAGCACCTGAACGCCGACACCCCCGCACTGCCCGAAGTGCATGCGGAATTGCAAGGCGTCGTCAACAAGCTGATGGCCAAGAACCCCGAGCACCGCTACGAATCCGCTGAAGCCTTTTTGATCGAACTCGAATCCATCGCGCCCGCACCCGAAATCATTTTGTAAAAAGGCCCACCCCCGTCTAGGGGGCGGCGCCTGGGCCGGCAAAGCCGGACCCTCGGCCCCCACTGGTGAAATATCTCCATCGCTGGTCGCACCCACAGAACTCTTCAAGCCAGCATGAGCCGCRGGACYGGCTTTGCCRGACYGCAGGCGGGCGGCCCCCTCGGGGGGCAGGGASCTACACGAAGTGAGCGACCGTGGGGGCCATATCCTGCGTGGGGGCTAATACCGCAGCGCGGTACTTTTGCCCCAGAACACGCGATAGGCGAACACGGTGTAGCCGATGATCATCGGCAGCACCACCGCTGCGCCGGCCAGGATCACGCCCATGGCCTCGGGCGCACTGGCCGATTGCCAGATCGTCAGCTTGTCGATCACCAGCCACGGGAACAGGCTGTAGGCCAGGCCATAGAAGGCCAGCAAAAACACGCCGACCGTCGCCCCGAATGGCACCCATGCGCCGTATTCATTGCCTTGTGCCAGCCGCACCGGCAGGCGTTGCAGGCTGCGGAAAATCACGCCAAACAGGACGGCGGTGGCCGCCGGGATCGGCAGCAGCAGCACGATGTTCGGAAACGAAAACCATTTATCAAAAATGCTGTGGCTCACCAGTGGCGTGGCCACCGAGATGGCGGCGATGCCGGCCATGGTGAACAGCAGGCTGCGCCTGGCCCAGCGCACGGCTTGCAGCTGCAATTCGCCTTCGGATTTGATGATGAGCCAGCCAGCGCCCAGCAGGCAATACGCCGCAACCAGCGCTGCGCCGATGACGGCATTGAACACGATGGTCCACCACGTCGCCGCGAAGCCGGTGATCAGCGAGCCGAGCATGTAGCCCTGGGACCAGCTGGCGATCAGCGAACCCGCAAAGAACGCGCGGTTCCACAGCGGCTTGAGCGCAGCGCGTGCCTTGACGCGAAAGTCGAACGCCACGCCGCGCAGGGTCAGCCCGATCAGCATCATCGCCACCGGCAGGTACAGCGCACCCAAAATCACACCGTGCGCCAATGGGAACACGGTCAGCAGAATGCCCACGCCCAGCACCAGCCAGGTTTCATTGGCATCCCAGAAGGGGCCGATGCTGGCAATCATGGTGTCCTTGTCTTCCTCGCTGGCGCGGTGCATCAGCACGCCAACGCCGAGGTCATAACCGTCCAGGATCACATAGGCCAGCATGGCCAGGCCCATGACGACCAGAAACACGATGGGCATCCAGCCGGCAGCCTGGGTCAGGTCGGGGGCAAGTTCAAGCATGGGTTTCTCCAGCGGGTTTGACGTTGCGGTTGGCGTCCGGGTTAGGGTAGTTCACCGGGTTGAGCGTGTCTTCCATGCCGGCGCCGAAAGGCTTGTCGGCATGCGTGCGGTGGCGCGCCAGGTAAAACACCACGGAGATATACGCGGCGATCAGCGCCAGGTACAACACCAGGTACAGCGTCAGCGTCAGGGCGATGCGCGGCGCCGGCACTTTCGACGCGGCATCAGCCGCCGTCAGAACGCCCGTCACCAGCCAGGGCTGGCGCCCGATCTCCGTCACGTACCAGCCGGCGACCAGCGCGATCCAGCCGGCAAACGTCATGGCGACCAGCAGCCGTGCGTGCCACACCGTCAGTTCCCGGGATGGGTCTTTCTTCCAGGGTGCGAGCCGAAGCACGCTGGCCCAGCTGACCAGCAACATCAGCATGCCGACACCCACCATGATGCGAAAGGCCCAGAACACCGGCGCCACAGGCGGGTGCTTGCCCTCGAACTCGTTCAGGCCCTTGACCTCGCCGTCCAGGCTGTGTGTGAGGTAGAGCGATGCCAGCTTGGGAATGCCGATTTCGTAATGGTTGGAGCGGCTGGCCTGGTCGGGCAGCGCAAACAGCACCGCGGGCACGCCTTTTTGTGTTTCCCAGATGCCCTCCATCGCCGCCAGCTTGGCCGGCTGGTGCTCCATGGTGTTGAGGCCGTGCAGGTCGCCCGCGATGATCTGCAGCGGGATCAGCATGGCGGCGAGGTAGATGCCGGTTTTCAGCCCCGCGATCACCTCGGCGCCGCGGTCATTGCGCAGCCAGCGGTAGGCCGACACGCCCGCCACCAGAAAAGACACCGTCAGCCCCGACGCCAGCAGCATGTGCGTAAGGCGGTAAGGAAAGGACGGGTTGAAGATCACCTGGAACCAGCTCGTCACATGCGCCTGCCCGTTGATCATTTCAAAACCCGCCGGCGTCTGCATCCAGGAGTTGAGCGCCAGGATCCAGAACGCGGACAGCGTGGTGCCGCCCGCCACCAGCAGCGTGGCGATGGTGTGCATGGTCTCACTCACGCGTTCACGCGCGAACAGCATCACGCCCAGCATGGTGGCCTCCAGGAAGAAGGCGGTGAGCACTTCGTAGGCCAGCAGCGGCCCGGCGATGTTGCCGACCTTCTGCATGTAGCCCGGCCAGTTGGTGCCGAACTGAAAGCTCATGGTGATGCCGCTGACCACGCCGAGGGCAAACGTCAGCGCGAAAATTTTCACCCAGAACTGGTAGGCGTCCATCCAGTACTGCGCTTTGGTTTTCACGAAGCGCAGCTTGAAGTACAGCAGCACCCAGCCCAGCGAAATGCTGATGGTGGGAAACAGGATGTGGAAGGTGATGTTGGCCGCGAACTGGATGCGGGCCAGCAGGAATGCGTCTAAACCGTCCATCATCAACTCCTGTTGTCGTCATCGGAAGGGCTTGCCGGCAATGCCGCAGGCCCGGCAGGTTCTGCTGGCTGTACCGCCACTTTGGGGGAGGCGCCGCGGCCTGTCAAACCGGCCTTCATGCTGCTGGCGACCTTGTCTTTCACCTCCAGCAGCTTCTGCACCTTGGCACCCATCTTCATCAGGCTCATCAGCGTGGCCGAGTCCATCTTCTGCACGTCAGCCAGCCAGCCCGTCATCAGCTCGATCAAATCGTGCATCTGCTTCATGCGCGCCTGGGCGTGAATATCGTCCTGATTGGCCGGGTGTTCCATCAGCGCATCGCGCAGCATCGACAGCGTCGGGTCAATTTCACGTTTGCGGCGTTCCTCGGCCAGCGTGCGAAAGATCGCCCAGACGTCTTCCGGCGCACTGAAATATTCGCGCCTGTCATTCGGCAGATGCTGCAGCCGCACCAGGTTCCACGACTGCAATTCCTTCAGCCCCATACTGACGTTGGACCGCGAAAACGCCAGCGCCTCGCCGATTTCATCGGCATTCAGGGCACGCGGCGAGACATACAGCAAGGCATAAATCTGCCCAACCGTCCGGTTAATGCCCCAACGGCTACCCATTTCACCGAAATGGAGGACAAAACGCTGGGTCAGGGGGGCAAGGTTCATGGCCGGCTTCTTTGGTTTATTGAATTTTCAGGAATTACTGAAATTCTAATAAATTGAAACGATTTGCGCTGGCGACTGGATTGACCCTGCGTCGAGCCGGGTGAAGCCGGATGAAGCGGGCGAACCTTGACCTGACTCAACGCCCGCGGTGACAACGCGGGCATCGCGTAGATCGTCGAGATGCTATCGAATTAATAGCTGCTTGCGCTCATCCCCGTTGGGCTAAAGGCCAATTTCATACATAAAAGCCGCCAGGCAGGGTCCCAAGCGGGTTCAGAACGTTCAGGGCGACCCGACGCTGTTTCCCGAGCAGTTTCATGACTATTTTTAACACCAGACTCGCCTCCAAGCCGATGCAGGACTTGCGCGACGCAAAGGCTGGTTGCCGGTTCGGGTCAGCGCTATTGGCAAGCCCGGCGCAACATGGGCATACTGGCCCGCCCCTACACAACACCCCAAAAAAGGATTCCATGCGCCATACCACCACCGTCCTCGGCTTTTCCGTCACCGTTGCCTTTGTGGCCGGAATTGCGTTGTCACCGCTGGCCCAGCACGCCCTGCCCGATGCGCATGCGCAGGCCGTGCCCCTGGCGCCGGCGATGATTGACCTCGCGGCGCTCAAGCACGGCGACATTCCCACCACCCCCAATCCTGAAATGAACGCCAGGGGCCTGGTCATCACCGACAACGCCACCATCGGCATTCAGTCCGGCAACGTGGCCAAACACATTCACCCGAAAACCGACGAGATCCAGTACATCATTGAAGGCAGCGGCGCCATGTGGCTGGGCGGCGAGCGCAAGGAGTTCAAGCCGGGCACGCTGATCATCATTCCCAAAGGCACGGCCCACGGCGGCACGCTGGTGACCAGCGGGCCTGTGAAGGCGCTGGCCATCAAGATCCCACCCCAAGCCAGGGACGACGTGACTTTTGTGAACTGAGCGGGCGCGCCTCGCCAGCGGGGCGATTCAGCGCGGCGTACGCGGTGCCGCTGGGCGCCGCCTTGGAGGCGGGCGCTTCCGGGCCGCAGGCGCAGGCGTTGTCGCGACCTCCGGCGTGGACTCCGGCACCAGCAGCACAACTTCTTTCAGCCCCATGCCCAGCATGCCAAGCTCTTCCGCCGCGGCACGGCTCAGGTCGATGATGCGGTTGCCGCTGTAGGGCCCGCGGTCGGTGATGCGCACATCGACATCACGGCCGTTGACCAGGCTGTGGACACGCACCATGGTGCCAAAAGGCAGCGTGCGGTGCGCAGCAGTGAACTCCTGCATGTCAAAGCGTTCTCCGCTGGCGGTGCGCCGGCCGTTAAAACGCGGGCCATACCAGGACGCCTGGCCGCGCTGGAATTCGCGGGGCACTTCGCCGGCAAGCAGCGATGGCCTGGGTGCAGCGGCGGAAGGCGGCACCTCGTCGGCCATCTCACCGGTCGCGGGTGATGCATCGGTGGCGGGCCGTGAAGGACGCGGCGCCGGTGCAGCAGCACCAGTGCCCGGCGCGGTGGAGGGTTTGTTTGGTGGCGGCGTGGTGCACGCGGCCAGCAAGGCCAGCAGCACCGCAGCACTGAGGGTGACGGCAGACCGGCGGGCACCCTGCTGCATGGATGGCAGCCTCAGGCGCGCTGCAGCCGCCCGATGATTTCCGTCGTCGCCGCGGCCTGGTTCATCGTGTAGAAATGAATGCCGGGCACGCCGGCTGCGTACAACTGCTCGCACAAACCGCTGATCACATCAAGGCCGAAGCTCTTGATCGACGCGGTGTCGTCGCCAAAGCCCTGCAGGCGCAGGCGGATCCAGCGCGGAATCTCGGCACCGCAGGCATCGGAAAACCGCATGAGTTGCGTGGAGCTGGTGATCGGCATGATGCCTGGCACGATGGGCACGTCCACACCCAGGGCCTGCGCGTCGTCGACAAAACGGTAGTAGGCGTCAGCATTGAAGAAGTATTGCGTGATCGCCGAGTTGGCGCCGGCCTTGACCTTTTGCACAAAGGCCTGCAGGTCGGCATCGGCCGATCTGGCCTGGGGATGTATCTCGGGATAAGCGGCCACTTCAATATGGAAGGCGTCGCCGGTTTCGGCGCGGATAAACGCCACCAGGTCGCTGGCGTAATGAAACTCACCGCCCGCGCCGTAGCCGCTGGGAAGGTCACCGCGCAGGGCCACCAGGCGTTTCACACCCATGATCTGCAAGGTGGTGAGCTGCTGGCGCACGGTGGCCTTGGTGGCGCCCACGCATGAGAAATGGCAGGCAGCGGACACGCCTTCGGCCAGGATCTCGCTCACCGTGCCAAAGGTGCCGTCCTGCGTGGAGCCGCCGGCGCCGAAAGTGACCGAGCAGAACTCGGGCTTGTGCGCATACAAGGCCTGGCGCGTCGCGCGGAGCTTTTCAGCGCCTTCAGGCGTCTTGGGCGGAAAGAATTCAAAGCTGAGGGGCAGGTTCATCTCGGATCTCACTCGTTGTTATTTGCCGTGGTTCGCCGTTGTGGGCCGTCACTCACCGGCATCGGTATTTTTGTCACGCCGTTTGCCTCGCGCAGGGCCAGGCTGGCCGGCATGCGCAAGTTCGGAGTCTTCGTGCGGCGCGCGGGCGGCGCGCAGTTCGCTGCGGGGCACGCGCTTGGCAACCTTGCGCTGCGGCGCGGCCGGCAGCGGCTGGTCTTCGCCGTCCACGTGCTGGCCCTTGACCGCCTGGATAAAAAATTCGCGGTTGCCGTCGCCGCCTTCAATCGGCGACGCCAGCCAGGCTTTCACTTCCAGCCCCAGCGCCGCGCACGCATCGCGCAAGCGCTTTTCCACAAATTCAAAATGCGCAGGGTCGCGCACGATGCCGCCTTTGCCGATCTGGCCGGGCTGCAGTTCAAACTGCGGCTTCACCAGCATGAGCAAATCGCCTCGGGGCTTGAGCAGGCGAACCACCGCAGGCAACACCAGCGTGAGCGAAATGAAAGACAGGTCGCCGGTCAGGAAGTCGAAGTTGGCTTCTGTTACCGGGCTCGCTTCATCCAGGTCAGCGTCATCCTCATCGCCATCGAAGTCATCGGAAAAATCCATGCCGCTGTCGCCCGCATGGCCGGCCACCAGGTCGGCGGCGGTCATGGAACGGGCATTCAAGCCCTCGACGCACACCACACGCGGGTCTTCACGCAGGCTGGCGTGCAGCTGGCCGTGGCCCACATCGACGCCCACCACCTGCACGGCGCCATGCTGCAACAGGCAATCGGTAAAACCGCCAGTGGATTGGCCCACGTCAAGGCAGCGCAAGCCGTCCACCTTCAGGCCCGTGGCTTTCAGCGCGCCTTCGAGCTTGAGCCCGCCGCGCGAGATGTATTTCGCTTCGGTGGTGTCCAGCAACTGCAGCTCGGCGCCAGGCGGAATCTCGTCGCCATTTTTGGCGACCTTCTTCCAGGCTGCGTCGGCTTCAGGGCGCCATTGCACCCCCGACGCAATCAGGCGCTGGGCTTGAGAGCGCGTGGCGGCATGGCCGTGTTCGACGAGGAATAGGTCAGCGCGCATATAGTGTTCCGGTATTCCAGCAACAGCCTCAAGGGCGTAGTGAGCGGCCCGAGAGCAAGGCGCGGGCGTCAGGCAACCGGAGTGCACTTGATGTGCACGAGGATTGCCTGATCGGGACCCGCAACGCCGCTATCGGGTCGCGCAGTAGCCAGGAAGCTTAATAGCGGTAAGTGTTGGCCTTGTATGGGCCGGCTTTGCTCACGCCGATGTAAGCCGCCTGCTCGTCGCTCAATTCAGTCAGCACAGCGCCGACCTTCTTGAGGTGCAAACGCGCGACCTTTTCGTCGAGGTGCTTGGGCAGCACATAAACCTTGCCCACTTCGTAAGCGTCTTTTTTGGTGAACAGCTCGATCTGGGCGATCGTCTGGTTCGCAAAGCTCGACGACATGACGAAGCTCGGGTGGCCCGTGCCACAGCCGAGGTTGACGAGGCGGCCCTTGGCCAGCAGGATGATGCGCTTGCCGTCCGGGAAGATCACGTGGTCGACTTGCGGCTTGATCTCTTCCCACTTGCACTTCTCGAGCGCAGCAACGTCAATTTCGTTGTCGAAGTGGCCGATGTTGCAGACGATGGCCTGGTCTTTCATGGCGGCCATGTGTTCATACGTGATGACGTTCTTGTTGCCGGTGGCGGACACAAAGATGTCGGCCTTGTCGGCAGCGTATTCCATGGTCACGACCTTGTAGCCTTCCATCGCGGCCTGCAGGGCGTTGATCGGGTCGATCTCGGTCACCCACACCTGGGCGCTCAGTGCGCGCAGAGCCTGTGCGGAGCCCTTGCCCACGTCGCCGTAACCGGCCACGAGTGCGACCTTGCCGGCGACCATCACGTCGGTGGCGCGCTTGATGGCGTCAACCAGGGATTCGCGGCAGCCGTAGAGGTTGTCGAACTTGCTCTTGGTCACGGAATCGTTCACGTTGATGGCGCGCAGGGCCAGCGTGCCCTTGGCCGACATTTCATTCAGGCGCAGCACACCGGTGGTGGTTTCTTCGGTCACGCCGATGATGTTTTTCAGGCGGCGGCTGTACCAGGTAGGGTCTTGCGCCAGCTTGGCCTTGATCGAATTGAAGAGGCAGATTTCTTCTTCGCTGCCGGGCTTGGAGATCAGGCTGGCGTCTTTCTCTGCCTTGGTGCCCAGGTGCATCAGCAGCGTCGCGTCGCCGCCGTCGWCCAGGATCATGTTGGGGCCTTCTTCAGGCGTGCCCTTGGCGCCGTTGAATTCGAAGATCTTGTGCGTGTAGTCCCAGTAGTCGGCCAGGGTTTCGCCCTTGATGGCGAACACCGGCGTGCCGGCGGCGGCAATCGCAGCAGCGGCGTGGTCTTGCGTCGAGAAGATGTTGCACGAAGCCCAGCGCACTTCGGCGCCCAGGGCTTGCAGGGTTTCGATCAGCACGCCGGTCTGGATCGTCATGTGCAGCGAGCCGGTGATGCGCGCGCCCTTCAGCGGCTGCGCCTTCGCGAATTCTTCGCGGATGGCCATCAGGCCGGGCATTTCGGTTTGCGCGATGTTCAGTTCCTTGCGGCCCCAGGCTGCAAGCGAAATATCGGCAATGGTGTAGTCGGTGGAAGGTTTCAGGACAGCGCTCATACGGTTCTCCAAATATCAAACGTCAGCTGGGCAAAATCGCCACGGGCACGGCTTTCAGGGGAAGGGAGAATTCAGTCATTCACCCGGCTTGAAAGCACATGCGGGTGAGCGTGGTTGCAATGAAGTCCTGAGCCTGGTCCACGTGATGTGGCTTGCAACGCTCCTCAGGAAAACAGATTATACCCACCCCCGCCCGAACTCACTTCGTGTAGTCCGTTCCCCCCTCTAGGGGGCGGCGCCTAGGGCCGGCGAAGCCGGACCCGCGGCCCCCACTGGTATTCCCGTTGGTTACGCCCTGTATCTTCAACCCAGCATGGGCCGCGGAACCGGCTTTGCCGGGCCACAGGCGGGCGGCCCCCTCGGCGGGCAGGGAGTTACGCGAAGCGAACGACCGTGGGGGCCATCCACCATGCGAAAATTTCACCATGCAAGAACTCCAGCGCTGGCCTGTTACAGAACGTCAACTCATCACCGGCGTCTTTACCGATATCGACGACACATTGACCACAGAGGGTGAAATCACGCCTGACGCACTGGAGGCTTTGGGTGACTTAAAAGCTGCCGGCTTCAAGGTTGTGGCCATCACCGGACGGCCTGTCGGCTGGAGCGAACCCTTCGCGGCGAGCTGGCCGGTCGATGCCATCGTGGCAGAGAACGGCGCGGTGGCGCTGCTGCCTGAGCAGGAAAAAGGCCCGCAGGCCGCACAGGGCGGGCGCAAGCAGCTATCAAAAATATACCAACAGGATCCCGCGACACGCGCTGCGAACTTCGCGCGCATGCAGGCGGTGCTGGCGCGCATCGAACGTAAAATGCCGGGTGTGACCCGCGCCACCGATTCACCGGGCCGCGAGACCGACATCGCCATCGATCACAGCGAGTTCACGCAGCTCAGCGACGCGCAAATCGCCGCCGTCGTGGCGCTCATGAAAAGCGAGGGCATGCACGCCACCGTGAGCAGCATTCACATCAACGGCTGGTATGGCGGGCATAACAAGCTGGAAGGCGCGCGCTGGATTGTTCGCCAGCTCTGGCAGCGCGACCTGGATGCCGAGATGAACCAATGGGTCTATGTGGGCGATTCGACCAACGACCAGCTGATGTTCAAGACTTTTGCCAACAGCGTGGGCGTGGCCAACATTGCGCGCTTTGTGCCGCAGCTGACAAGCCTGCCGCGCTATGTCACGCGGGGTGAGCGCGGCGCAGGTTTTACGGAAGTGGTCCGCGCGCTGCTGGATTAACCCGGCCCTCCACGCGGATAGGTTGGGTTCATCAAGCAGAAGCCGCGGAACCGGCTTTGCCGGGCCGCAGGCTTCGTCCCCTGCAAGGGGAGGGGACGCTACACAAAGTGAGCGTCAGCAGGGGTGAGCACATTTTGCTTGGCGCACCGAGCCCCAACGCAGCCAGGCGCCGAGAGCCGCCACTGCCAGCACCAGCGCGGCATAACCCTCGACCGTGGCCGGCAAACCCAGCGGCGCGATCAAACGGCCCGCCAGCATGGCCGGCACACTGAAGGCCAGGTAGCTGGTGGCATACAGCGCAGCAAACAGCTCGGCCCGCTGATGCGGCTGCGCCAGCGGCGCGAGTGTCTGCACTTGTGCGGAGAAAGCCGAGCCGCCGCCAAAACCGGCCAGCGCCGTGCCGGCAAAAAACAGCGCCACAGAGCGCGTGGCCAACGACACGACCACCAGTCCGGCGCCCACAGCCAGCAAGCTCATGCCGGCGGCGCTCATGCGCACCGGCGACAGGCTTTTCAGCAAAGTCGGTGACGCAGCGCCTAGCCCGAAGAAGGTGGCAATGGCCAGGCCGTTGACGATGCCGTCATGGATGCCGAAGATTTGCTGCAGCATGGAAGGCACCAGCGACAGGTACAGGCCTGCGAGCGACCATACCGCCAGCATTGTCGGCACGCCGCGCACAAATTCGCCGCGCGCCTGCACCGGGATCGAAATACGCGGCACCAGCGAGGCCAGTGCGCCGGGGCGCGGCGTGGCGCTTTCGGGCAGGAAGAGCGTGGCCACCGCACCTGTGACGCAAATCGCGGCCAGCACGCCGAACACCAGGGGCACCGGGTGCAGCGCAAATTTCACGGCGATGCCGGTGAGCAGCGCCCCCACGGCCAGACCCGCCAGCGGCGAAACGCTGCCGATCATTGCGCCCAGCCGTTTTTGCGCGGCCGGTGCGGCCTCTACCACCGCCGCCGTCAGCGCACCGCTGACCATACCGGTCGCAATGCCCTGCACGATGCGCGCGGTGATGATGC
>NZ_JBFUBD010000043.1:0-20104 GCF_056405935.1 Polaromonas sp. P1_E3 | reverse complement strand
TTCTAAAAGACATTCGATACTCCCTGCTAATTGTTAAAGTAATCTGAACATTTTCTGACCTGGAGGATACTGTTCGCCCGACTCATGTTATCTCTGAGATGATGGCAGCCTAACGGCGATTCCCCTGTCTCCGAATGGCACGGGCCCCTCGTGCCTGTATGCCCTTGACGCGGTTAGGCCCACATCGCTAGAGCTTTTTTTGAAGCCCTTGGGTAAAGAATCCGATGCATGTGCCAGGCCTGCCGCCGGACTGGACTGCGACTTAACCTCTTATTGCTTCAAGCCTGACTTTTGCCACTGACTCACTACAGCGCCAAGGTAATTCTTTTGGCACTCGTCCTTGTTGGGGAGTGTATTGGGCATGAAGCATCGCGGGCCATCTGCTTCATATTCCGATCGGAAGACCGCCTTGAATTTCTCCGCCGCCGGTGCCGCTGGCCGCCACTGGATGATGGTGGCTTTCCATATGCGACTTGAGACGTATGAGCCGGCGCTACCCGTCGTGTAGACAAATCTGTCGAGCTTCTGAATCCAGACGTGTGAATAGCCCACGGGAATCACAAGCGTCGCGTTTGTCGTGTGCAGCTGATAGTCAGCATCAGCTCCCGTTTTTTGTACTTCGGCGGTCATTGCCTGACCCAGGGGGTCATACATCCTTTTCGCGTTGTCTGCCTTCGAGAATGCAAAGCCACTGGGCAATTTGTCATATTCCAGGCCGATATCGATGACAACCAGTACCTTCTTCACAGGCTCAGGCGTAAAGGTTTCTTTTTTCTCTGAAAATATTGTCGGATCTTTGATGGTTGCACACGCGCTCAGTCCCGCAACCGCTAACGTGATGATCAATGTCTTGATGATCGTTTCCATGCCTTCCTCCCTTGATATTGTTTATATTCGGCATGCTACAGCGTCTTCCGCCCGGGCTTTAGAAATGGCCCGGCTTCATTTGGCCCAACTGTCTTTCATACCCGTGACCCGGTTGAATACGGCATTACCTGCACTGTGGTCAAGCAAGTCCGTCACAAAGTACCCATGCCGCTCAAACTGAAAGCGCGTGCCAGCAGGCACATGCGCCAGTGATGGCTCAACATACGCCATCACGGTCTTCAGGCTGTCGGCATTCAGCTCGTCCAGGAAATCCTTGTCGCCGGTGCCGGGGTGTTCGGTGGTGAAGAGGCGGTCRTAGAGGCGCACCTCGGCCTGCACCGCGTCATTCACGCCCACCCAGGTGATCACGCCCTTGACCTTGATGGCGTCGGAGCCGGGTGTGCCGCTCTTGGTGTCGGGAATCAGGGTTGCGTGTACTTCTGTCACCTTGCCGTCGGCGTCTTTGACGGCGCCTGTGCATTCGATGACGTGTCCGTACTTCAGGCGCACCTTGCTGCCGGCGATGGCCTGCTTGCTGGCGTTGATGTGCGGCGGGAAGAGGCGGAAGAAGCCTTTGGGTGGCGTTTCTTCGTAGTCCGTGCGTTCAATCCAGACTTCCTTGCCGATCTTGAAGTGGCGCTTGCCCATCTCTTCGTGGTGCGGATGCACGGGTGCGCTGCAGTCGTCGAGCTTGCCCGCGCCCATCACTTCGTCCCAGTTCGTGAGCACGAGCTTGACCGGGTCAAGCACGGCCATGGCGCGCGGGGCGATCGGGTCGAGCGTGTCGCGCAGCGAGCCTTCGAGCGTGCTGTAGTCGATCCAGCTGTCGCTCTTGGTGACGCCAATGCGTTCGGCAAAGAGTTGCAGCGACTCGGGTGTGTAGCCGCGGCGACGCAGGCCGACTATTGTTGGCATGCGCGGGTCGTCCCAGCCGCTCACGCGCTTTTCCGTCACCAGCTGCGCCAGCTTGCGTTTGCTGGTGAGCACGTAGGTGAGGTTCAGGCGCGCAAATTCGTACTGGCGCGGATGCGGTGTGGCAATGAGTTTGCCTTCGGCCAAACGGTCGAGCAGCCAGTCGTAAAACGGGCGCTGGTCTTCAAACTCCAGCGTGCAGATGCTGTGGGTGATTTGCTCAAGTGCGTCTTCGACCGGGTGGGCGAAGGTGTACATGGGGTAGATGCACCATTTGTCGCCGGTGTTGTGGTGGTGGGCGCGGCGTATGCGGTAGATGGCCGGGTCGCGCATGTTGATGTTGGGCGAGGCCATGTCGATTTTTGCGCGCAGCACGGCGGCGCCGTCGGGCAGCTTGCCGTCTCGCATTTCGCGAAAGCGCGCCAGGTTTTCAGCAGGCGTGCGGCCGCGGAAGGGGCTGTTGGTGCCGGGGTGGCCAAAATCACCGCGGTTGTGGCGCATTTCTTCGGCGCTTTGTTCGTCGACGTAGGCGTTGCCGCTTTCAATCAAATATTCGGCCGCGCGGTACATGAAGTCGAAGTAGTCGCTGGCCTGGTAGGGCTTGTCACCGCCTTTGGCGTTGCCGATCTGCGCCCAGTCGTAGCCCAGCCATTTGACGGCTTCGATGATGCTGTCGACGTATTCGGTGTCTTCTTTTTCGGGGTTGGTGTCGTCAAAGCGCAGGTGGCACACGCCGCCGTAGTCGCGTGCCAGGCCAAAGTTCAGGCAAATGCTTTTGGCATGGCCTACATGCAGGTAGCCGTTGGGCTCGGGCGGAAAGCGCAGGCGCACCTTGGCCGGGTCGGGCTGGCCTGCGGCGTGGTGGGCGGCGTCCCCGGGGCTGCCGCCCCAGCGGCGGCTGGCATACGTCCCCTCGGCCAGGTCTTTTTCGATGATCTGGCGCAGGAAGTTGCTGGGCTTGTGGGTTTCTTTGTCGGCGGGGGCAGAGGCAGGGGCGGGGGTGGTCATTGAGTGATTTTAGGGGTTACACGAATGGGTTACGTTTGGCTACGCTCTTCACGGAGCGTACGGTACGCCGTTACGGGGCTGCCGCGTTTAATAAGCACATGGGCATTTCCTGCCCTGTTAAGGAGATCATATGAAGACAGCAATCAAGGCAAACCGCTCCGTCGCCGTGGCAGGCGCCGCAGCCGCGCTGGCACTGGCCGCTTTCGGCTTTGCCGGTGCTGCCCAGGCCCGTGACAACGTGACGTTTTCCGTGGGCGTCGGGGTTCCGGGTGTACAGGTTGGCGTGACGAATGCCTACCCGGTGTACCAGCAGCCCGTGTACGTGCAGCCGGCACCTGTGTATTACCCGCCGGCACCGGTGTATTACGCGCCGCGCCCTGTGTACGTCAGGCCTGCGCCTGTGTATTACGCACCGCCGCCGGTTTACTACGGCCCCAGGCACGGCGGCTACTATGGCCCGCGCCCGGTGTATTACCAGGGGCATGGTTACGGCCACGGACATGGTCACGGCCACGGACATCGCTAGGAATCGTTAAGGGGCTTGAAGGCATCCAGCCAACCAATCACCCCAAAAACCTAAAAAAGCCGCTTCATGCGAGACGTTCAACCAGAGTGTTGAATCTTTTAAAACCCTCCCGAAAACGGAGGGTTTTTTGTCTCTAGAGGAAGGAAATGCGCTTTCGGACGCATAACTGCGCCGGATCTCGCCGCGATCGCCAAATGTTACCTGCTTGATCCGGGAGGGAAGACAAGCAGGTGAAGTCCTTTACAAGATTCACCACTTTCTCTCCGTATTGATGCAGAGAACGTTTTCTCCAGAATTCGGCGCTCGTCATATGATCCATTCCAAATGCCTAAAGCCGTAGCCAAATCCCAAGATCGAAACCTGTCTCACAACGATCCCGCGGCTGAGGCCTTGCGCCGTTTCCGACTCATCTTTAACGCCGTAAAGATGCATTTTCGAGAAGTGGAAAAAAAGGCGGGACTGGCAGGCGCGCAGCTCTGGGCTCTGAGTGTGGTGCGCGACGTCCCGGGCATCGGGGTCGGCGAACTCGCAGCTGCTATGGATGTACACCAGTCTACGGCCAGCAACCTGGTAAAGGCATTGGTCGCTGGGGCACTGATTGAAGTCGAGCGATCCGACATTGACCGGCGCGCCTCGACGCTTCGCGTTTTGCCAGCAGGCCTCAAGATCTTGAAACGCGCTCCAGGTCCGTTTTCCGGGGTACTTCCCGAAGCTCTCACAAGCCTCGACACGCCAGCGCTCATTCGGCTCAACCGGGACCTTGACAAGGTAATCCAGGCTCTGAAGGTGGACAAACGCGCGGCAAACATCCCACTTGGGCAGCCCGACGCCTGATTACACCGGCCCCGGCGGGCACCTCGCCAAATCTGACACGTGAAGCGCTGAAGCACCTGAAAGAAAAAGCTTTTACGGGGTATGAGCTGGTGCAGGCCACTGCGCGCGTTTGTGCCATGAACATGATGCTTCACGGGCTGATCAGTCGCCGCAAAAAAAGAACCTCCAGAGGGCTCGAGCCCCTGAAGGCTCTAAAGTCCTCGCTGGGAAAGCTGCTGAAACTGACCGCTCTATTATATTTGTTCAAATGTATATGGCATCAGGTGTTTCCCTGAAGCGTGACTGCAGCAGACGTCACGTCAAGCCTTTGGCAGGCGGAGTAACTGCAGATCTGCCAACAGGGTATAAAGCGGGACGCTGACCAGGCGCGAAACGGCGCTTGCGACCAGTGCGCTGGCCATCAAGCTGAGGACCAGGCCGTGGCCGTCTACCATTTCCATCACGATGATGAATGCAGTCATTGGCGCATGCGTGACAGCGGCAAGAAATCCCGCCATGCCCAGCGCTATCAGCGTGGGGGCATTGACGTAGCCGGTCAGTTGGGCAATGTCATTGCCCAAAGCGCCGCCGATCGCCAGGGATGGTGCAAAAATCCCACCCGGGACACCGGACCAGGCTGTAATCCAGGTAGCGATGAACTTGAGCAGCGCATACAGCGACGAGGATTCACCGCCGCTTTCCAGCATCGCCCGCGTATGCGCATAGCCGCCGCCATAGGTATCGCCATGGCTCACGCAACCCAGCACCGCCACCGCCAGACCGCAACCGGCTGCGAAACGGACGGGTGCTTTCTGCCGGAACCGGCTGAACCAATCAGGTGTGCCGCCCGCAAGGGACACAGCCAGCAGCCTGGAAAACAAGCCTCCCGCCAACCCACTGCAGACGGCCACAAGCAAGCCCGGCAGCAGCAACGCCATGCTGATGTTCTCGACGCGGATGACGCCGAAATAGGTGGCATTGCCGTAGATCGACACGGCCATCAGGCCGCCCAGCACTATGGCTGCCAATAGCAAACCATTGCTGCGCTGCTCGGGTTTGCGTGTCAGTTCCTCAATGGCGAACATCACCCCGCCCAACGGTGTGTTGAATGCCGCAGCAATGCCGGCCGCGCCGCCGGCCAGCAGCAGTCCCTGCTCCGATACCCGGGAGCCCGAGGGCAGCCAGCGACGGGCGTGATACATGACCCCGGCAGCAATCTGCACCGATGGGCCTTCCCGCCCCAGGGACAAGCCGCCCAGCAGTCCCCAGGCTGTTAACAGCATCTTGGCCACGGAAAGCCGCAGCGACACAAACAAGCCGCGTGAAACGGCGGGCACTTCGGATGTCAGGGCCGCCATGACCTGAGGAATGCCCGAGCCTGCAGCGCCGGCAGCGTAACGCCTGGTCACCCAGACAATGGCCGCAGTGCAAACGGGTGTCCATAGCAGCGGGCCCCACCAGTAGCTCTTTTCAAAAACGGAAAAAAGCTTCAGCGCGTGCTCTGTCAGCCAGGTAAATGCCACCACGGCCAACCCCGCCAATACGGCTGACGCCAATACGACGGCGCGCCCGGCCCAAAGCCGCCAGTCGGCCATCTCGCTTCGTAAATTTGACGGGAATGGGGGATGGGCTTTCATGACGCACCTGACAAGTACATTTGTGGAAATGCAWWWTGCATTTCCACAAATGTAAACGACGTCAACTTCAAAGGAAACGCTGCAAAGCGAACCATCCAGCGTAAACATGCCGCTTCAGTGATCCGAAAGCCGTCGTCGCGCCATGGGAGCATCATTAATTTCGTGATGCAGCGCACTCACAGACCATATTGGACGTCATCTCGGCCTGCTTGATGCACTTGTCGCTCTCTGTGCATGTCTGTGTCGCTCAACCCAGGAATTTGCAGTGGAAAAATCCCTCCTTAAAAGGAGGGCAGCACTTCAGTTGAGCATCTCGCACTTCTGCGGGCTTTTTTCCGGGCGCCGAAAGATCAGCCGGCCGGGCCCCAGAAAACGTAGTCTGCTTCGTAAGGCACCGACACCCGCATGCCCAGGCTGGCAGATGTACAGGGCGGGTTCGCCACCACACCGCCGGCAGTTTTGCGGCTCTGGATGTAGCTGATGTTGGCCAGCACACCCGGCGTTTCTGAAGGGTTCACCAAAGCCCGCTGCAGCGGCAGGCTGCTGCGGTCGGGAAACACTTCCACCAAYTCCTKCGCRGTGACTTTGGAGCCRTCGCTGTGCACCCAGCGCGAGCGCASGCCSGGRTAGTACGTGACGGTCTGGCCATTGCTGTCCTGYAGCCGCATCCCCGGTGGCTGCAGCAGCCAGGCGTATTCATAGGGCGCGCGCTTGATGGCCTGGCATTCGTACAGCAGCTCGCCCCTGCCCTGGGCCTCCAGCACGGCCTGATGGCCCGGCGGCACGCGAACGGCCTCAGGCAGCGCCTGCTGGGCGTTGTAGGGGTTGGGCAGGCGCGCGCTGCAGGCACCCAGTATTCCCACCACGCCCGCGAGCATGAGCACGCTTCGCAGCATTGCGAAGAGGGGAACGCGGGAAGAAGGAGCGCGGGGGGCTTGGGTGTTCACGGCAGGCTGTTTGGGTATGAAATAGGGCTGCAGGCCAATAAGGACAAGCGCAAGCAGCTATGTAATTGATAGCGAGGCGATCAACCCCGCTCCACCCTTTGCATTCCCCTTAACCGGCTTTCCAGAAAATATAGTCAGCCTGGTAAGACGTCGTCAGCTTGTCGCCCAGGTCGGTTTGCGTGCAGGACTTGCTCAGGTCTTGCCCGCCCTTGGTCCTGACGCGCTGGATGTAAGTGACGTTTTGCAGCACGCCGGGCGTGGCGCCCGATGTGCCTGTGGAAAGCTGATTCGGCAGGTTGGTGGCGCCTATGCGCGGCGCCAGGGCCACTTGCGTGCCGACAACGCTGGAGCCGTCGATATGCGTCCAGGTGGCGGGCGGGCCGGAATATTTCGCGACGGTTTTACCGGTGCGGTCCAGCAGGTCGGCCTCGGGCCTCACCAGAACCCAGCCGATGGTGCCTGCGGTGTTGGCGTTGGCCTTGCACTCGTAGTGCAGCAAGCCGCTGGCCGTGGTTTCAAGCGCCACAACATGGCCTGGCGGCACCTTGACCGATGCGTCCAGCGGGTCCTGCGTGTATTCCTTGGGAAGCGGCGCAACGCCGGAGCAGGCGGTCATCAGCGCGGCAGTGCCGGTGATCATGGCCAGGGTGACGGCTGCGCTCTTGCTATAGGCCCAAAAGATGTTGTGTGTGCTTTTCATGAGACTCCTCGGTTTGTTGTTTTGCCCGCCTCTCAGTAAAGCCCGCCGAAATGTAAAGATCTGTAGGACGCCGCGCAGCCTCGGTGCCAGCGCCTGGCCGGACCGTTTGCGGGGAAACAAGACAGCCAGGGGCGCACGTCAAACACAAGCCACGCCGCAGGCCAACCGGCGTAAAAAAGCCCACAGCGCCTGCCTTGCGGCATGCCTGCGGGCATAAGGCCAGTCCCGCCTGACTTCAGGGCTGGCGGCTCACCCTCGGAGATTCGGGGGAAGGGGGTTGGCTGCCCTTTTGCTGTTTCTGGCCTTGATTTTTGTTCTTCTTGCGGCGCTTACATCGCCTTGTAGAAGATGTAGTCGGCCTGGTACTTCACGACCTGTTTGGCCCCCATGTTGCCGGCGGCGCAGGGCATGGCGGGTGCCACGCCGCCTCGGGTGTCCACGCGCTGGATGTAGGTCACGCCGCTCATGGCGCCGCTGCCCATGGCCGGGTTGCCCTTGACGAGCTGCAGGGGAATGTTGCCGGTGCTGTTGGGGGCCACTGCGATTTGCGTGGCCGTCAGTTTCGAGCCGTCCATACTTTCCCAGGTGGCGGGCGGGCCGTAGTATTTGCCGACCTGTTTGCCGCTGCGGTCGTTGAGCTTCGCGTCGGGGCCGACGAAGACCCACTCAAACTGACCCGCCATGTCTTTTTTGGCGTTGCACTGGTAGGTGATCTCGCCCACGCCCACGGTTTCCATCGCAACCTTGTTGCCGGCCGGCACCTGCACGGCGGCCGGCAGGCCGGCCTGCGAATAGGTGGGCATCATGGGCGACATGCTGCCGCAGGCGGCGAGCAGGGACACAAGCAGAACTGAAGCTGAGGCGGTAGCTGTGCGTAAAGTCATTTTTTAACTCCTGGGTTTTTGTGGACCAGCCAGGGATGGCCGGCGTCTAACGGATGCCCGCCTGTGTTGTGAGCCGTGGCGGTGCATCCTGAAGTGGATACGGCGCCAACGCGGCAATGGATTCAAAAGAATGAGGCCACGCATCGCACCTGTGATGGGCGCTATCAAATTAGTAGCTGCTAGCGCACGTCCTGCATGGGCTGGAGGGCAGTTTGATGCACGACGCAGAGCTGGTCAACGGCCCAAGCCGTGGGCGTATTCACCAGCGGGGGCCGCGGAACYGGCTTTGCCGGGCCGCAGGCGCCGCCCCCTTGAGGGGGGAACGAGCTACACGCAGTGAGCTTGGACGGGGGTGTACCAACTCCGCCGTCCCCGAAGGGGGAGAACAGGCTACACGCAGTGAGCCTGGACAGGGGGGAACCTTATTGCCCGAAGCGCGGCCCCTTGAGCAGGAAGTCGGTCTCTTCCGGCGTATCGATCCGCCCCAGCGCCGCGTTGCGATACGGGAAGCGGCCAAACCGGGCAATGATGTCGCGGTGCTGATGGGCGAAATCGATGTTGCCCTGAAAGCGTTGCTTGAGCGAGTCGGGCGCATCAGCCTGCAGCCTGGTAAAGCGCGCCACGCATTCGTCCTGCAGCGCCAGGCTTTCGGCGTGCATCAACGGCATGTACAGAAAAATGCGCCCGGACCAGGGTAGTTGCAGGTCGTCTCCGGCGGCCAGCGCCTGCAGCACGAGTTGCTGGGCGCGCGCGTCGCCGGCAAAGGCCTGGCCCTTGCCGCGAAAGACGTTGCGGGTGAACTGGTCGAGCAGGATGACCAGCGCCAGGCGATTGAGCGGCGGCTGCTCCCAGTCTTGCAGGCCGCCGTCAACGGCTGCCTTGACGTTGTTGCCAAAGCGCGCGCTGATCTCGGCGTCAAGTTCTGCGCCGCCACCAAACCAGCGCTTGTTGAGGTCTTGTGTCGGCCACTCCTTGCTTACGCCGTCGCCCAGCCAGAAGTCCAGGACTTCAGCGGGCGTGGCGTAATGGCCGGAAGGGAAGGCGTCGGAGGAAGGTGTGGGCTCGGTCATGACGACCGCGAGCTTAGCCTACCAGCGGTCGGAGCGCAGCTGCAGGTCCCAAACACCCTTGCGGATCGAGTAAACGCCGACCACACCGTAACGCTGCTCGCCGACGGCGTCCCATTTCATGGAGCCGGTAATCGGCGCGTAGCCGTCAAAGGTGCGCAGGGTTTCGGTGATCTTTTCAGGTTTGACCGAGTTGGCGCGCCGCATGGCGCCGGCCAGGATGTACATCGCGTCGTAGGTGTAGTGGCCGCCGTAAGCCGGCTCCTTCTTGAAGGTGTCCTGGTACTTGCTCAGGAAGGCCTTGCCGTTGACGAACTCTTTGGCGTCCAGGATGGGCGAAGTAGCGTAGATGCCCTTGACTGTGTCGCTGCCCTTGAGCATGTCAGTCGTCTTGATGGTGTCGCCGCCCAGGATGCTGATCTGCTGGTTGTAGTCGATCTTTTTGAGGGCTTCGATCAACGCGAGGATCTGGAAGTCGCCTTGCGTGGACACGACCACCTCGACACCGCCGTCCTTGATCTTGCCGGCCAGCTCGTCAAACTTGGTGGTCTTGTCGTCGGACGAATACGTCACCACCACTTGCTTGCTGGCTTTTTTGAGTTCAGCGACCGCGCCTGTCGCCAGGCCCTTGCCATAGGTGGTCCCATCGTCGACCACCGCGAACTTGTTGGCGCTGAGCTGGTTGGCGGCAAACGATCCAATCGCACGGGCTTGCAGGTTGTCGTTGGCCACCAGGCGGAAGGTGGTGGCCAGGCCCAGCTCGGTGAACTTGGGGTTGGTCGAGATGGCCAGCTGGGGAATGTTTTTGGCGGCATAGACCGGTGCGGCCGGGATGCTGACGCCCGAATTGAGGTTGCCGATCACGGCGACCACGCCGGCATCGACGAGCTGCTGCGCGACTTCCACACCGGTTTTTGGATCAGACCGATCGTCCATGGCCACGATTTCGATCTTGACCGTCTTGCCCTTGATCTGGAAGCCTTCCTTGTTCAGCTCGTCCACGGCCATCTTCACGCCATTGTGCAAATCCTGGCCCAGCGCGGCGAGGTTGCCCGACAGGGGCTGTGCGACACCGATCTTGATGGTGTCCGGCGGATTGTCACAGCCCGTGAGCAGGGCGCTGGCAAGGGCCGCGGCGGTCAGGGCGACCAGGGTATGGCGGCGTGAAGGGGAGCTGTTCATGGTGAGAACCTTGGTGGTAATGTGGTGTAACTGAATGTATGTTTCACCGTCATGAAGCGATAGTGGGGTTCCCCCGTTTGGAAATGAATGTGCGAGTAGATTAGTTTTACTTATGATTCTTTATGGTTCGTTTTTGGCTGAAAAATGCACCTGAAAGGATCATTTTCTGTCCACTTTGACGCGTACTGCCGGCCCGCATGCTGCAGGGTATCTGCTGCCGCTTTGGCAACCGCTCCCGTGGAATCAGGGGTTGGCGGATCGGAAATCGGGATCAGGGAAGAAGGTGCTTGCGCAGGAAGCTGCTGATCTTCTGGTCCACCGCGGGAAGCTCGCTGCGGTCAAAGCCGGGTGGGTCCAGCAACAGGTCTTTGGCCAGGTCCGACATGGCCCCGGCCGGTGGAGGCGGCGACAGCAAGGCGCCGTGGCCACCGGTAGGCAGGTCGGCGATGTGTTCGCAGCGCTTGCAGGCCGCAAGCACCGCGTCGCTGTGAAAGCGCGGTACCAGCCAGCGGTCTTGCCCGGCGGTGACCAGGCCGAGCGGCACGGAGGCTGAGGCCAGCGAGGCCATGTCGAAATCAGCCGCCAGCGGCACACCGGCGACCACGGCACGGATGCGCGGATCGGTATGGGTTTGCCAGGTGGCGTCGCTGAACTTCTGGCGTATCACGGCCAGCGCCACCGATTTTTTCAGGCCGTCCAGCACGCCGCCCGTAAGCCGTGTCGTCAGCCCGACGCAGGTATGGAAGTCTTCGGCAATGTGTGCCTCGCAATGCCGGGCCAGCAGCGCCGGTGACCAGCGGCCGCCGGCGAGCGTCAGCGCGGTATGGCCGCCGGCCGACATGCCGTACATGCCGACCTTGTCCAGCGACAGCAGCGGTGCCAGGCGCGGGTCACGCGCAACCGCGTCAATGGCGCGCGAGACCTCTGCGGGCCGATGCTTCCAGCTTTCGGGTCCGGGAGTGGACGGGTCCCGCGCGTTGTCGCCATGGTGCTGGGGAAACGCAACGACAAAGCCGTCTTCAACCAGGCGGCGTGCCAGGCTGGTGTATGTCCAGGGCGCGCCGCCCGAGCCGTGCGAGATGACGACGAGGCGTGTATTGCCGCGCACGGGCTGGCCACCGCGATCAAGTTTGAGGGAATAGGAGCCGAACTGAGCTTGCCGGTCTTCACCGGCGGAAGGGTAAAAAACGCTGACGGGGCCATCGTCCTGCAGGCCGGGCAGTTCGGTAAAACCCATTCCGGCCTGCACGCAGGTGGCTGCGAGCAGCAACAGGCCGCTCAGGACATAACGGTGCATGGGTGTTCTTTCTTTTTCTGGGCGCCTGGGTGGGCATTGTGTGCGTCCGAGGGATTTTCACCGGACTCCGTGCTCGGACCGTCCTGCCGCGGGCTCGTCAAAAAATGCTGCAGCTTTTTCGGGCGATGTGGAAAGTCACATCAGGCCGAGCTGCGTCCACAGCATCTTGCCCAGGTAGCGGTCGGGCATCAGCGTGAACACGCCTGCCACAAGGCATGCGCCAATGTAGAGGGACTGCATGGCGCGGCGGTGGCCCGCAATGTTGCCGCGGCTCAAATGCCAGAACGCGCCGGTCAGGCTGAGCAGCGCGAAGGGCACCAGCAGGTGGATGGGTGTGTAGCCGGCGATATTGGGGTAGTCATAGTCGCGGATGAAAATCGCCGTCGCGGCAGTGACCAGCATCATCGTCACGAAAGCATAGCCAAAAGCCCGGTGCAGCTTGGGCCGCTGCAAGCGTCCTTTACGCGCCCACAGCGCGACGGGCCCGATGACGATGGCGGTGCTGGCAGCAAACAGGTGAATGGCGATCAGCGGTGTCAGTTGCATGGCTGTGGCGACTGGCGAAGGGGTAACAAATTGTGCGCAGAAATGCCACCCCTGTCCAGACTCATTGCGGTAGCTGGTTCCCCCTCGAGGGAGCAGGCGCCTGCGGTCTGGCAAAGCCACTCCCGCGGCCCTACTGGTGAAATACCCCATCCGGGTTGCGCGCCGGGAGCTCTTGAACCCAGCCGGGGCCGCGGAACCGGCTTTGCCGGGCCGCAGGCGCAGCGGCCCCCTCGGGGGGCAGGGAGCGACACGAAGTGCGCGACCGTGGGGGCCATAATCTTTCATTTTCGGGAGACCGCGTGGACATTGCACTGTTGATCAAAGCCGCCATCATGGGCATCGTTGAGGGCCTGACTGAATTCCTGCCGATCTCCTCGACCGGGCACCTGATATTGGCCGGTGCGCTGCTGGGATTTGACGATGAAAAAGCCAAGGTATTCGACATCGCGATCCAGACGGGCGCCATTTTTGCGGTGATCCTGGTGTACTGGCAAAAGATCCGCGCGACCGTCGTGGCCCTTCCGACCGAGAAACAGGCGCAACAGTTTGTGCTGAATGTGCTGGTGGCCTTTGTGCCCGCCGTGGTGCTGGGCCTGCTGTTCGGCAAGGCCATCAAGGCCCATCTGTTTACCCCCGTGGTGGTGGCCAGCACTTTCATCATCGGCGGCTTCATCATCCTCTGGGCCGAAAAGCGGCAGCAAAAAAATCCCGCCGTGGCGCGTATCCAGGAAGTGGAAGCCATGACCGTGATGGATGCGGTGAAGGTCGGCCTGGTGCAGTGCCTGGCGATGATTCCCGGCACCAGCCGAAGCGGTGCGACCATCATCGGCGGCATGCTGCTGGGGCTGTCGCGCAAGGCCGCGACCGACTTCTCGTTTTTCCTGGCCATGCCGACACTGATAGGGGCTGGGGCCTACAGCCTCTACAAGGAGCGGGCGCTGCTGTCTGCTGCCGACATGCCCATGTTTGCGGTGGGCCTGGTGTTTTCGTTTTTCAGCGCCTGGCTCTGCGTGCGCTGGCTGCTGCGCTACATCTCGACCAACAGCTTTGTGCCGTTTGCCTGGTACCGTATTGCTTTCGGCATTGTGGTGCTGGCAACCGCATGGAGCGGGCTGGTGGTCTGGGCCGCGTAAGAAAACTGAGCGTCCGGTAAAAGAGACGCAGAGGAGGGACTGCCATGACCTGTCTTCGCTATTTTTCTGTTCTTCTGTTTGGCTTGCTGCTGGCACAGCTGTCCCATGCGGGCGGCCTGGTGTCCATCCCTTCGCAAGATGGCAAGCTGCAGATTCCCGGCTACTGGTTCGACACCGGCGACAAGGAGCCACGGCCTGCCGTCATCGGCCTGCACGGCTGCGGCGGCGGACTGGACAGCAAGGGCAATTTTGCCGAGCGGCTCTTTCGCTATGGCGGTTATTTCAACGCCGAGCGCATGCACTTCCTGGCATTGGACAGCTTCACCCCGCGCGGCCAGCAGTCCATTTGCGAAACGCCCAACAAGCTGCGCACCATCCATGAAAGCGACCGCCGTGAAGACGTGTTCGCTGCCATCGAGTGGCTGGCAAAACAGCCGTCTGTGGATGCGTCGCGCATTGTGGTGCTGGGCTGGTCGCATGGCGCGCAGACGGTGCTCAGCGTGATCGACGCCACCGACAAATACGTGCGGGCGCAGAAGGTGCAGCCACGCGCTGCCGTGGCTTTTTATCCCGGCTGCGTGGCGAGCAACAAGATGTGGAACTATGAAGTGCACGTGCCGCTCCTGCTTATGATCGGCGAGCTCGACGACTGGACCCCGGCCCCGGAGTGCGTCACCCTGCACGGGCGATTGCAGAAGAACAAGGCCAATGCGCCGGTGGAACTGACGGTTTACCCCGGCAGCTACCACGGCTTTGACGGCACCGGCCCCGTCAAGCAAAGGGAAGGCCTGGGCAACACCAGGACAGGCAAAGCCATGGTGGGTGGCAACCCCGCGGCGCGTGAAGCCTCGCATGCGCGCATGTTCGAGTTTCTTTCGGCGCAGCTGGGCCAGCCTTTGGTGTTGTCGCACGCCCAGCGCTTCAAGGGTCACCACTATGTGGTGCCGCCGGCTTCGGGCTTTGCGGCGGCGGATGACACCGCTGCCGTGCCGCTCAGCGATGCCGGCAAGGCGCGTTACGCCCACTTTCGCAACTTGCCGTCTCCGAAGGCTTTTGCCGTGACGGAAAAAGGCGGCTGGTATTTCAACGCCGGCGAACCCGAAGCGATGGCGACGACCTTCCAGCTGTGCGCCAGGGCGAAATCAAGGTGCTGGCTGTACGCGGTCGACGACCAGGTGGTGTGGCAGCCCGATGTGGCGGCGCGGGCGGGCGAGCCGGGCCTGAAACGTGCGGGATCGCCGGCGCGCTGAGCGTTGCGCGGACAAGGTGATGCAAGACAATCTGAACAGCGCTCAGGCAGCCCTGAGCTTTTCCACCAGCGCGGCATAGCCCGCCATCGCGTCTTCGCGGGCCATGCCTTTGCGCCCGGCCCAGGCGTCATATTTGGCGCGGCCGGTGACGTCCATGATGCCGGGGCGCTCACCCGTCGCGTCGCCCAGGGTTGCCTGCTTGTAAAGGGCGTAGAGATCCAGCAAGGCATCGTTGCCGGGCGGCCTGGCCAGGGTCTTGACGGCAATGCCGGCGGCCTCGAAGGCGCGTTCGGTCTCGCTGGGGCCGGCGGAGGCTAACGGCTCGCCAAAGTGGGCGTCTTCCAGCGCGACGTCGTCAGGGAACCAGCGCGCATCGAGCAAGCGGCCCGAACGTACGGCAAAGGCCAGCACGCCTTGTGACATCAGCCYGCCTGCCGTCAACGTGGCGGGCACCACCGCGACACCGGCGTTGAACACGACTTGCCCGAATGCGGTGAAGCGCACCGCGGCCGCCCACGGGAGCATGGCCTGCAGCCCCTTGTTGCCGCGGTAGATGCCGCTGGCGCGGTTGGCGCCGGGCTGGAACCAGGCCATGTCGGATGCGCCCCTGGCGAAGATACCGTTGAAGTCGCCGGCCTCCAGCGAGGCGCACAGCGCCTGCGCAAACGCAGCGAGGGCTTCTGCGCCCATCTTCGGGTCGTCTACCGCCATACCCAGGGACGCCGCGCTGCTGGCGCCGAAAAATTCGAGCACGTTGCGTGCGACCTGCTCGCGATCGTTGTCGACGCAGATCATGTGGTAGCTGTTTTCCAGCACCACCATGCGGGCCTTGGCACCACCGATCTGCTCGACCAGGTAGTTGGCCGAGTTCAGGCTGGTGAGTTCGTCTTCGCGTGCATGGATGACCAGGGTTTCGCTGGCCATGTCTTTCAGGCCCGTCATCACCCAGCCGCGAAGCCGGTCTACCTGCCGTACGCAGGCCAGCGGCACCCAGCGGTAATGGAAGTTTTCGCCGCGTGCGAACTTGGCCTTGACGATGGCGCGCAGCTGTTCGTTCTTGATGCCGAAAGGGTCTTCTTCTTCGACCTTCATGCGCGCCTGCACGCCCGGCACGTAATACATCAGGTGGCGCAGCGGGGTGTACCACGCGGTCGCCCAGCCGTCGATGTAGATGGGCGGCGCCAGCGCGATCAGCTTGCCGCGCGTGTGCTTTTGCCGCTTGGCCAGCTCGGTGGCCAGCAGCGCGCCCATGCACATGCCCATGATGTGGAAGCTGTCGTGCAGCGCCGCGACCTCGCGGTACTTGGCGGTCACGGCATCCATCCACTGCTCGGCAGTGACGTTCACCAGGTCTTCCGGCGTGGTGCCATGGCCGGGCAGCGTCAGCGAATGCGTGACGAAGCCCGCGTTTTTCAGCCGCTTGTGCATGGAGCCCAGGTCGTACTGCGTGCCGCCCAGGCCGTGGATCAGGAAGACGGCGGGGGTGCTTTTGTCGGCCGCCGGGACAGGGCCCTGTGCGTGGGGCTGTGGCACGGACGCAGCGGCCGGCGTGCTGGCGTTGTCCAGTGCCACGTCAGGCCTCGACTTCCAGCAGCGCGGCGACCTGTTCGACCTGGCCGTCGGCGCCGCGCACGCCTGAAAGGCGCGCGTTCACGCTGGCTACGCGCCCGTCGCTCCAGCGCAAGGTGTTCTTCCACAGCATGTGGTCGCGCTGGCCCTGCGCCAGGTCGCGCCAGTCGGCGTGCAGCGCGGGCTGCTCCTGCGGGTCTGCATGGGCGATGAAATCCTGCACGGTCAGCAGCGCCCCGGCGTTGGTGCGCAGCAGTTCGCTCGCGCCTTCACCCCATTCGGCTGCGCCGGTCCTGGCGTCAAAGCTGGCGACCACCGTGCGGTTGGAGTCCAGCACCTGGCGGTAGCGGGTGCGCCAGTCCTGCGCCTGCGCCAGGGCTTGCGCGGCGGTGGCGCCCAGTGCGTTGACCACGCCCACCAGCAACGCCATCACGGCGACATAGCTTTGCACTTCGATCACGGCCTCGCCGGGAAAGCCTTCCACCTCGGCAAACGGGCCGCCGCCGGCGTTGGTCCAGGCGATCAGCGCGAGCGCACCGGCGAGCGTGGCGACCGTGGCGCCGCGCTCCTTCCACAAGATGGCCGTCACCACCATGAAGGGCAGGGGCAAATAGGTGAGGGTGGGGCCCAGCGACGCGCTGAAGCGGTCAGACACATCGCTTGAAAAGATCAGCCCCGCCACCACAAAGAAAAGCAGGAAGGTGCCGGCGCCCGCCAGGAACTGGCTGGTGGCCATGCCGCCCGAGCGCCTGACCTTGAAGCCGGAGAACGCCGTGATGAGCGGTGCCATCAGCAAGATGCCGACAAAGGTGGTGCAGGTCCAGACCCGCCATTCGGTCAGCAGGACAACGGGCTCCGGCAGGGCCCAGCTCCAGAGCATCACGCCGATGCTGGCACCCAGCGCGGAGGTCAGCAGCGCGCCCAGCAACACGCCGCCGTAGGCTTTGCCGGGCTCCGTGCTGCCGTCAGGGCCGGTGCTGCGCAGCAGGCGCGCAACCCAGGCGCCCAGACTCGCGCAGAGGGCCTCGTTCAAACCAAATGCCAGTGCCGGCAGCAGGGCCAGGCCGTCCAGCAGGGCCAGTGCAACAGCCGCCAGCGCGGCGCCTGTGAGCACGGCCGGGCGCCTGGGCGGCTTGACGGCCAGCAGCGCGCCAAACGTGATGCCTGTGGCCAGCCAGACGGATGCGCTCAGCGTCATGGCGTCGCCCATGCTTTGGGACAACACCGCCGCAACGGCCCAGGCTAGAAAGGTCACCGCAGCGGTGACGATAAAGGGCAGGGCCATGGGAATCCTCCTCGGAGAGTCGTTCTGATGCGCGGCACAGGGGGCTGCCGGATGGTGTGGGCTAGTTTATCCAGTCTGTCGCAAATGTAGAACCGCAGGCTTAGGGGTAAGTCCCCGCAGCGCCAACAATCGCCGAATCTACAGTATGGACATGTATCCATCATGTGGACAATTGCCATGACCTTGAATGCTACCGACCAGACGTTGATGCCCTACCAATACCCGAACCCGCCCGATGCACGGCCGGAAATCGTGGTGCAGCACGCCATCCCGACCGATGAACGCCTGTGGGTGCCGCAGGCCGAGAACGTCTGGTTCCGTCCCCTTTGCCTGAATGCCAGCCAGGGTTACTGGATGAATTTGCTGCGCGTGCGCAAGTCCGGCGTGCTGAGCCGCCACCGCCACCCGCAGGCCGTGCACGGCTTTGTGCTCAAGGGGCGTTGGCGCTACCTGGAGCACGACTGGGAAGCCACCGAGGGCAGCTATGTGTTTGAGCCGCCCGGGGAAACCCATACGCTTTATGTGCCCGAAGACGTCGAGGAAATGATCACGTACTTCCAGGTCAACGGTGTCATGTACTACACCGACCCCTATGGCAAGGGCGTGGGTTACGAAGATGTGTTCACCAAGATCGAGATGTGCAACAGGCACTTCGAGGCGGTCGGCCTGGGCGCCGGTTACACGAAACAATTCATCCGCTGACGCTAGCCGGCATCTTCTTCGGGAGCCATTCATGACCTATCAGGCCGGACTTTTCAAAGGCAAACGGGCCCTCGTCGCCGGCGCCACCCAAGGCATAGGCGCCGTGATTGCCAACCACCTTGCGGCGCTGGGGGCCGAAGTCACGGCACTGGGGCTGGGCCGTGGTGACGGCACGCTGGACGCGGCCGTCGATGTGCGCCAGGCCGACGTGACTTCGGCGCCAGGCCTTGACGCGGCACTGGCGGGCATTGACCAGCTCGACATCGTGTTCAATTGTGCCGGCATCATCCAGCGCGGCGCCGAGCACGACATGGAGGTTTTCGAAAAAGTGCTGGCCGTCAACTTGACCGGCACCATGCGCGTATGCACTGCCACGCGGGAGCGCCYGAAGGCCCGGCGCGGCTGCATCGTCAACACCGCCTCCATGCTGAGCTTCTTCGGCGGCGGCCTGGTGCCGGGTTACGCAGCCAGCAAGGGCGGCGTCGCGCAGCTCACCAAGTCGCTGGCGATTGCCTATGCGCCCGACGGCATTCGTGTCAACGCGGTGGCGCCCGGCTGGATCGCCACACCGCTCACGCAGGCCCTGCAGGACGACCCCGCGCGCGCCGGCCCCATCCTGGCGCGCACGCCCATGGGCCGCTGGGGCACGCCCAGGGACGTGGCCGAGGCTGCAGTGTTTCTCTGCACGCCCGCCGCTGCTTTCATGACCGGTGTGATCCTGCCAGTGGACGGTGGCTACATGGTGTCTTGAATGATGGCCAGTGCCTTGCCCAGATCATCAGTTGCGAGGCCAGCGCCGTCACAGGTGGCTGGCACGGCGGCGTTTTCCAAATTCATGCATGTGCTGCAGCTGGTGGCTGATTCGGACGAGCCGCTGAATGTGGGGGCGCTGGTCAAGGCCAGCGGCTATCCCAGGCCCACGGTGCACCGCATAGTGGCGGCCCTGATGGCCGAGCGCCTGCTGGTGGGCAAAGAGCGCGGCGCTGTACTCGCGCTCGGTCCGCGGCTGATCCAGCTGGCGAGCCGCAGCTGGGGCAGGTCAGACCTGCGCCTGGCAGCGGTAGACGAACTCAAGCGCCTGCGCGACATCACCGGCGAGACTGTGCACCTGGCCGTGCCCAACGGCAACACCATGGTCTACATCGAAAAGCTGGAAAGCCCCAGCGCAGTGCGCATGGCCTCGCGCATCGGCACCAGTGTGTCCCTGCACGCCACTGCGGTTGGCAAGGCTTACATGGCGGCGCTGGAGCCTGCTGTGTTGGGTCCGCTGTTGCAGGGCTTGCCCCTGCCGCGCCATACCGCCAACACTTTGGTGAAGTTGCCTGACTTGCGCAGGCAGCTGCAGGTCACGCGGGAGCGGGGCTGGTCTGTTGATGCCGAGGAGCACGAAGCCGGTATTTTTTGCTATGGCGCGGTTATTCGGGGCAACAGCGGTTCGCCGGTGGCGGCTATCAGTGTCAGCACCCTGATGTTCCGGCGGAAAGACAATTCGCAGAAGGCTTATGTGGCGCCCTTGCTGGAGGCTTGCCGGATGATTTCGGAGCGGATTGTGGAGAGGCCTTCGTTGTCGGATGTGGATGGTTTTTAGGTGGCTTTTTGGCTTTCTGGGGAATAGGGACGGGCGCTAGCAGCTATTGAATTGATAGCGGAGGAGGTGAGTTCGTTTGAACTGTACTTCTTGTTCCAACGACGGGCCCTCTGTTGAGGGTAGTTGGCCGGGGGTTGCCCGGCATGCAACTCACTTTCTTTTGCTTCGCCAAAAGAAAGTAAGCAAAGAAA
>NZ_JBFUBD010000042.1:0-20418 GCF_056405935.1 Polaromonas sp. P1_E3 | reverse complement strand
GGCGGGGTAGACCCCGTCAAGGCTTTGCAACGCCGCGCAAGGCCTTTTTGATCGCAACCCGGAGGGAATGAGGTTAAAACGGCGCCACTCCGCGTTGCGCTCCTAGCGCAGACGCCCGGTCTGGGCGTCGTCGCACGCCTTGATTGGCGCCGTTTTAACCTCATTCGCATTTGCATAAATAGCGTTAACAGGCCCTGGGCGCGCGCGTCAGGCTCTTGGCTTGTCCAGCAGGTAGATCAGCTGTGCCTTGACTTCGGGCCATTCGCCGGCTGCGAGGCTGTACATCACCGTGTCGCGTATCGTGCCGTCGCGGCGCAGGGCGTGGCCGCGCAGCACGCCATCCTTGCGGGCGCCCAGGCGTTCAATGGCGCGCTGCGAAGCGTAGTTGAAGTTGTCGGTGCGCCAGCCGACGACGTTGCAGTCCAGCGTGTCGAAGGCGTGGCTCAGCATCAGCAGTTTGCAGGTGGTGTTGATGTGGGTGCGCTGGCAACGCGCGGCGTACCAGGTGTAGCCAATCTCGACGCGCTTGAGGTTCGGTACGATGTCGTGGTAACTGGTGGAACCCAGCACTTCGCCGGTGGCGGCATCGGTGACGGCAAAAGCCAGGCGGCTACCTGTGGCCAACGCGGTCTCAATGTAGTCGCGGGTTTCGTGAGGCTCGGGCACGGAGGTGATGCGCAGCTTCCAGAGCTCACCGTCGGCGGCCGCGGCTTTGAGGCCGGCTTCATGTTCTACGGCCAGCGGCACCAGGCGCACGCCTCGCGCTTCCAGGGTCACGGGTTCGACAAACGCCATGCTCAGTTTTCTCCCTCGGGTTTTTGCCGGTTCCTCCAGCGTCGGGCGATTTGCAGGCCCAGGCCGCCGCCCAGGCCCACCAGCACGATACCGGCGATGGCGCTGTTGCCGTAGCCGGCTTCAAAAATATCGAAACCGAGCAGATGGCCGGCCCAAAAACCGAGGAGGGCGCCGCCGACAAAACCGACCGCATCGGACAGGCCTTCGATCAACATGGATTTTTGACTCATGTGTTAACTCTGTATTCAGCGATTGTTGCGCTGCATGAAAACCAGCTTCTCGAACAGGGTGACGTCCTGCTCGTTCTTGAGCAACGCGCCCACCAGCGGCGGCACGGCGACCTTGTCGTCCTTGCTTTGCAGGGCGTCCAGCGGGATGTCTTCGGCAACCAGCAGCTTGAGCCAGTCGAGCAGCTCGGAGGTCGACGGTTTCTTCTTGAGGCCGGGCAGGTTGCGTACGTCGTAAAACGTCTTCATGGCCGCAGTCAGCAACTCTTTCTTCAGGTCGGGGAAATGCACGTCCACGATCTGCTTCATGGTGTCGGCGTCGGGGAACTTGATGTAGTGGAAGAAGCAGCGGCGCAAAAATGCGTCGGGCAGCTCTTTTTCGTTGTTGGAGGTGATGAACACCAGCGGCCGGTGCTTGGCCTTGATGAGCTCACGTGTTTCGTACACGTAGAACTCCATGCGGTCAATTTCGCGCAGCAGGTCATTCGGGAACTCGATGTCGGCTTTGTCAATCTCGTCAATCAGCAGCGCGACCGGCGTTTCCGAGGTAAAAGCTTGCCACAGCACGCCCTTGACGATGTAGTTGTGGATGTCCTTGACCTTTTCGCCGCCGTCCACGGTCGACAATTGCGAGTCGCGCAGGCGCGACACCGCGTCGTATTCGTACAGGCCCTGCTGCGCCTTGGTGGTGGACTTGATGTGCCATTGCAACAGCGGCAAGTTGAGCGCTTCGGCCACTTCCTCGGCCAGCATGGTCTTGCCGGTGCCCGGCTCACCCTTCACAAGCAGCGGCTTTTTCAGGGCTGCGGCTGCATTCACGGCCAGCATCAGGTCCTGGGTGGCGACATAGTTCTTGGAACCTAGAAATTTCATGTTCTTGGGGGGAGGAGGTGAAAATTGAAAGGGCGTTTGCGCGGGTTGCCGGCAAGGGGTGCCTGGCCACGGCAGGCCCAGATATAATCCAAGGTTGTTTTATACGATGAATTCCCACCTGATTGTGCGCGCAAAATGAATAAGCTGTTCACCACGATATTCGCCGTAACTGTCTCTTGCGTGACGGTTGCAAGCCTTGCCCAGGAGATCAAGGGCGATGCCAAAGCCGGCGAAACCAAGAATGCCATGTGCATCGGTTGCCACGGCATCAAGGGCTACCAGGCCTCTTTCCCCGAGGTTTATAAGGTCCCGATGATTTCAGGCCAGGGCGCCAAATACATCGTCGCCGCGCTCAACGAATACAAAAAAGGCGACCGCAAACATCCCACCATGCGCGCCATTGCCGATTCGCTGACCGACCAGGACATCGCCGACCTCGCCGCGCACTACAGTGCTGATGGCTTGTCGGAGCCGGCCAAGGCCGCCAAGGAACCTGGCGCCGAAGTCAAGGCCCTGCTGGCCAAGGCCAATTGCGCGTCCTGCCACGGCGACAATTTCAGCAAGCCAATCGACCCTGCGTACCCCAAGCTGGGTGGACAGCATGCCGACTACCTGTTTGTGGCGCTCAAGGCCTACAAAACCGAAAACAACCCCAAGGTCGGCCGCAGCAACGCCATCATGGCCGGCATGGCCAAGCAGTACACCAATGCCGAACTCAAGCAGTTGGCTAACTACCTGGCTTCGGTAGACGGCGACCTGAAGGTTGTGCCACAAGCCAAGTTCCGCTAAAGCTTCCCGCCTAGCCAGCATGCACAGGTACCTACGTCGCGTTGCGTTGCTGGCCGGCGCGATTTTCGCCATGCCCCACGCACTGGCCAACACGCACAAATGCGCCGATGAGACGGGACGCATCACCTACTCCGACCGGCCCTGTATGCAGGCCCCAGCTCCTGCGGTCGCAAAGGCGCAGCCCGCGCCTAACAAGGTCAGCGCCGGCGGCAAGCTCACCGAGCCGGTGGTCGACAAGCTGCTGCGTCACGCTTTGGAGCTGGGCAACCGGAACGACTACGAAGCGCAATGCGCTCTGGCGGCACGCGACCTGAGTTTCAAGGTGGTTGACCACACGGTCTCGCCGGCTTTGGTGGTGCAGGGTGGACGCAAGGAAATCTGTGCCCTGCAGCGCGATGCGGCCCAAGGCCTCGTGGCCGCCAACCTGCGTGCAGTCTTCAAAGTCGACAAGATCGCCATCAGCCTGAGCGCCGACGGTAGCCAGGCTGCGGCCAGCTATGAAACGGTCGTCACTCTGAGCGGGCCAGGCCGGGGCAGCATGTCCCAGCGCTGCAAGCGCGAAGACGTGCTTGGCCTCTACACCGGCGAAATTCTCTACCGGCGCGTGAGCGCCGTCTGCCAGGCCCTGGTCTAAGAACTTGTTTACGATCTAAACGGAGCCGCGCAAGCGCCTTCTCGGGATGGGATGCAAGGCGCGGCGCTTGCCCTCCAGGTTGAGGTGAATCGGGCGATTGAGCCACCCAGGCCCTTACATGGGCATTAGCCCATGCGGCGTGCCCGGTCGGGTCGGCCCACTCATCCCGATTGCATCCCAACGCGGCTTCGTTTAGATCGTAACCAAGTTCTAGGCACCGGGCGACGGTGGCGCTTTAGTCCGAGGTCGCTCTGCGCTGCACGCAGTCGATATACGCCCCGCCGTCGGGGGGCCGTCCTGCCCGCTGACTTTCCCAAACCATCTGCCCCAGGCAGTCCATGGTTTCGTGGTGTGCGTCGTGCAGGGAGTTGCGCCTGGCTGTCAGCAGCTCTACGGCCTGGCGAATTCCGCGCGGCTGGTCGATGGAGCATTGCTCGCTGATCGACAAATGCATGGACAGATGCAAGAAGGGGTTGGTCTTGCCCGCTTCCACGTCGTACATTTTTTCGAGCGCGCTGTCGGCGTCGGCAAAGTCCGCATGGTATTCGGGATGCTCTTCGATCCACTGGCTTGCTATGGTTTCGATAGCTTCCATCGGTTGACCGGCGCGGGATTTGGCATAAACAGAGCAAAAAAAACGACGTACGTCGGCTTGCGAGGGGGTGAACATGGCGAAAGATTATCACGCAGGCGTTTTCCGTTGCCTGCGTGGTGGTTTGCTAATGGGTGCTTGGGCCACAGCGCACGCTGGCTGCGTCCTACAGACAGGTTTGCTGCCCTTGCCTACATTACGAGGCACAGTGGCGCAGTTCCGGGGCAGGGCCATTCCATAACCATTCACGAGCCCGGCGAGGAAACCTCATATGAACGCAGCACGCATCACAGGCATTGTCCTGATCGTTTTGGGCCTGGCCGGCTTCTTCACCGGCGGCTTCAGCTTCACCAAAGATACGACCGCCGCCAAGCTCGGCCCCATCCAGCTGACCGTGAAGGAAAAAGAGTCGGTCAACATTCCCCAATGGCTCAGCCTGGGCGCCATCGTGCTGGGCGCCGTCGTCCTCGTCGTCGGCTTCAAGAAGTCATAACCCAAGCTCCGTCCCAAACAGCAGGAACCGTCCCCTTGAGGGGAGAACAAGCCACACGACGTGGGCCTGGACAGGGGTGTACCTAAATCAACATGCGTGAAATCGCATGCGCCGCCTCCAGCAGTTGCGGCAGCATGGTCTCCTGCATCGCCTTGGCGCTGGTGCGGTTGGCCTGGCCGCTGATATTGAGTGCGGCGACGGTCTGACCTGATCGATTGGTAATGGGCGCCGCCATCGAGACGAGGCCTTCTTCCAGCTCCTGGTTTACCAGCGACCAGCCTTGCTTGCGGGTCTGTACCACCTTGGCCATCAGTTCCTTGATGTCGGTCACGGTGTACTTCGTGCGTGGCGTCAGCTCTGACGCCTGCAGGCATTTCATGACCTCGGCGTCGGGCAGGGCCGACAGCAGCATGCGTCCCATCGATGTGCAGTAAGCAGGCAGGCGCGAGCCAACGCCCAGGCTGATGCTCATGATCTTGTGCGTGGGAACGCGCAGCACATAGACGATGTCGGTGCCGTCGAGCATGGCTGCCGAGCAGGACTCCTTGACCTCTGCCACCAGCGCCTCCATGACCGGCTCGGCCAGGTTCCAGATCGGCATGGAAGAGAGATAGGCGAACCCCAGGTCGAGAATGCGTGGCGTGAGGCTGAACAGCTTGCCGTCGCTGTGCACATAGCCCAGCGTTTCCAGTGTCAGCAGGATGCGGCGCGCACCTGCGCGGCTCAAACCGCTGCGCCCGGCCACCTCGGTCAGCGTTTGCCGTGGGGCCTGGGCGCTGAATGAACGGATGACTTCCAGGCCGCGGGCAAATGACTGGACATAGCCGTCCCCGGGCTTATGGCCGATAACAGGATTGAGCGCAGCGTTTGCCATGGTATCCAAAATCTCCTAGAATTCATTATACGAACACTTGTTCTTATTACGAACAATTTAAAGTTGGCAATTCGTCTGTTTTGAGATTTTCTGGGCAGGCCGCCGCAGCTGGAGACTTCTGAATGATCAACAAAATTGCCGCTTGCGTCGCCGACGCACTGGCGGAGGTAAAAGACGGCTCGACCGTATTGATTGGCGGCTTCGGTACCGCAGGCATTCCCAATGAGCTGATCGACGGCCTGATAGAGCAGGGCGCCAGGGACCTGACCGTCGTCAACAACAACGCCGGCAATGCTGAAACGGGCCTGGCGGCCTTGCTCAAGGCCGGGCGCGTGCGCAAGATCATCTGCAGCTTTCCGCGCCAGGCCGACAGCCAGGTGTTTGACGGCCTGTACCGCGGCGGAAAACTTGAACTGGAACTGGTGCCCCAGGGCAATCTCGCCGAGCGGATTCGCGCCGCGGGCGCAGGCATAGGCGCCTTCTTCTGCCCCACGGGCTACGGTACTGAGCTGGCGCGCAACGCAGACGGCACTGCCAAGGAAACCCGTGAGATCAACGGCAAGCACTACGTGCTGGAAATGCCGATCCATGGCGATGTCGCCCTCATCAAGGCCGAGCGCGGCGACCGCTGGGGCAATCTCACGTACCGCATGGCTGCGCGCAACTTTGGCCCGGTGATGGCGACTGCGTCAAAAAAGACGATCGCCACCGTGCATGACATCGTTGAGCTCGGTGACCTGGACCCTGAAGCCGTCGTCACGCCCGGCATCTTCGTGCACCACATCGTCAAAATCCAACGCACCGCTACACAGGCGGGCGGCTTCAAGAAAGCGGCATGACCATGGCCTATCAACGCCGCACCAAAGACCAGCTCGCAGCCCGCGTCGCGCAAGACATTTTTGACGGCGCCGTCGTCAACCTCGGCATCGGCCAGCCCACGCTGGTGGCCAACCACCTGCCGGCCGGGCGGGAGGTCATTCTCCAAAGCGAGAACGGCATCCTGGGCATGGGCCCGGCGCCAGCCGAAGGCGAGGAAGACTATGACCTGATCAATGCCGGTAAGCAGCCGGTGACGCTGCTCAAGGGGGGCTCCTTCTTCCACCACGCTGACAGTTTCGCGATGATGCGCGGCGGCCACCTCGACATCTGCGTGCTGGGCGCGTTCCAGGTGTCGGCCACGGGTGATCTGGCTAACTGGAGCACCGGCGAGCCGGGTGCCATCCCCGCCGTGGGCGGCGCAATGGACCTGGCAATCGGCGCACGCCAGACCTGGGTCATGATGGATTTGCTGACCAAACAGGGCGTGAGCAAGCTGGTGCAGYAATGCACCTATCCGCTGACCGGCATCGCCTGCGTCAAGCGCGTGTACTCCGACATCGCCACGCTGGAGTGCACACCGCAGGGCCTGAAGCTGATCGACACCGTCGACGGGCTCACGCACACCGAACTTGAAAAACTGGTGGGCCTGCCGATTGCGGCCGCCTGATCGTTGATCTCACTTCTTTCAAAGCACACACCATGACCCAAGCTTTTATCTGCGACGCCATCCGTACCCCCTTCGGCCGCTACGGCGGCGCCCTGAGCAGTGTGCGCACCGACGACCTGGGCGCGATCCCGATCAAGGCGCTGATGGCGCGCAACCCGAATGTCGACTGGCAGGCCGTCACCGACGTACTCTACGGCTGCGCCAACCAGGCTGGCGAGGACAACCGCAATGTGGCGCGCATGGCGGCGCTGCTGGCCGGCCTGCCCATGGACGTACCCGGCGCCACCATCAACCGCCTGTGCGGCTCGGGCCTGGATGCGCTGGGCAGCGCTGCGCGCGCCATCAAGTCGGGCGAGGCCACCCTGATGATCGCCGGCGGCGTTGAGAGCATGAGCCGCGCACCCTTTGTGATGCCCAAGGCCGAAAGCGCCTTCAGCCGCGCCAACGCGGTGTACGACACGACCATCGGCTGGCGCTTCATCAACAAGCTGATGAAAGAGAAATACGGCGTGGATGCCATGCCGGAAACCGCCGAGAACGTGGCCACCGACTACAAGATCAGCCGCGAAGACCAGGACAAAATGGCGCTGGCCAGCCAGCTCAAAGCCGTGGCGGCGCAAAAGGCCGGCTACTTCGACGCTGAAATCACCCCGGTGACGATTGCCCAGAAAAAGGGCGACCCCATCGTGGTGAACAAGGACGAGCATCCGCGCGAGACCTCGCTGGAAGCGCTGGCCAAGCTCAAGGGCGTGGTGCGGCCCGACGGCACGGTGACCGCCGGCAATGCCAGTGGTGTGAATGACGGCGCTTGCGCATTGCTGCTGGCCGACGAATCCACCGCCGCCAAAAACGGCCTCACGCCGAAGGCGCGCGTGGTCGGCATGGCCACCGCCGGCGTGGCGCCGCGCATCATGGGTATCGGCCCCGCGCCCGCCACACAAAAAGTGCTGGCCCTCACCGGACTCACGATGGCACAGATGGATGTGATCGAACTCAACGAAGCGTTTGCCGCACAGGGCCTGGCCGTGCTGCGCATGCTGGGCGTGCAGGACGACGACCCGCGCGTTAACCCCAATGGCGGCGCGATCGCGCTGGGCCATCCGCTGGGCGCTTCAGGCGCGCGGCTGGCGACCACGGCCGTCAACCAGTTGCACAAGGGTGGGGGCCGCTATGCGCTGGCCACCATGTGCATCGGCGTAGGGCAGGGCATTGCGGTGATTCTTGAGCGTGTCTGAGCCCGGACCGTGACTGGGTATCCCTTGCGCGCGGGTGCCTGAGGCGACCGCCATTGCATGGCCGGCCTGTGGTGAAATACATGTCTAGCGCCAGTTTGCTACTGTTTTGATAGCTGCTTGCGCCCGTCCCTTATGGGCCAATTGATGTTTTTCATTGAATCCATGGATTTCCCGCTGATCACCGATCCCTTTTTCTATGCCGTGGCGATTCCTGCCGTGCTGATGCTGGGTATCAGCAAAAGTGGTTTTGGGGCCGGCTTCGGGTCTCTTGCGGTTCCCGTCATGGCGCTGGCCGTCACGGTGCCGCAGGCCGCCGCCATCCTGATGCCCGTCCTGCTGCTGATGGACTTGCTGGGGTTGGCGGCTTTTCGCCGGGATTTCGATGTGAAGTTTCTGAAATTCCTGATCCCTTTTGGTTTGGTGGGAACCGTGGTGGGGGCGTTGTTGTTCAAGGTGCTGGACGCCAGGGTCGTGGCCGGGGTGGTGGGAATATTCACCTTGTTGTTTTTGGCGCAGCGCCTGCTGTTCCCGCCCCGGCCTGACAGCCCGCCGCCGCCGAAGTGGCTGGGCGCCATTTTGACGGTGACCTCGGGCTTCACGAGCTTTGTGTCTCACGCAGGCGGGCCGCCCCTGAGCGCCTATGTGATTCCCATGCGCCTGAGCCCGGTGAAGTTCACGGCGACCATGGCGGCATTCTTTTTTGTCATCAACCTGTCCAAGTGGATTCCCTACGCCTGGCTGGGCCTGCTTGACCTGCGCAACATGGCGACGTCACTGGTGCTGCTGCCGTTGGCTCCGCTGGGCGTGTGGATTGGGGTGCGCATGGCGCGCAGCATCAGCCCCGTGCTTTTCTACCGCCTCTTGTATGTCGGCATGCTGCTGACCGGGTGCAAGCTGCTCTGGGACGCTTTCCGCTAAACGGCAGTTGGACGGGAAGGGTTGCCATGCCAATGGCGCAATCTCTTAGCGGTATTTATCCCCTGCGTCTACTGCGGCTTGTGAAACCCGCCGCCGCCCCCGGGTTCTTGCGGGGGGCGCTGCGGACTTTTACCGGTCTCTTTGCTGCCAATTTCTGTGAGAATCGCTGGCATGAGAACAAGAACCGCGCACCGCGGCTAACGCCTTTCATGACCACAGTTGTTTTTGCGGACCTCGTAGGCAGCACCAGCATGTTCGAACGGCTGGGCGATGAAACTGCGTCGCATTTTGTGACCCAGCTGATCGGCGTGTTGAGCCAGGTTTTCCAGCAACACCAGGGGCGTGTGGTCAAGTTGCTGGGTGATGGGCTTTTTGTGGTGTTCCCCAACGAGGGTGACGCACTGTCTGCCTGCATCAGCATCCAGAAACGCCTGCAGGAAAAACCGATCAAGCCTGGCGGAAGCGGCGCGCCCGTGCAAATGCAAATGGGGATTGAATCGGGCGAAGTCGTTGAAATCGACGGCGACTGTTTTGGGGACACCGTCAACTCCGCAGCGCGGCTCGCAGACCTTGCGGGTGCGGCACAGATCCTCACAACCGAAAACGTCTGGAACGCCTTGTTGCCGGCCCAAAAAGCTTCCTTGCGAAGCATGGGCCCGATGTACCTCCGCGGCAGGGCCGAAGCCAGCCATGTCTATCGGGTCGAATGGCAGGCCGGCCGGGACGAGGATGCGACCATGGCCGGACGCTCAATGTTTTCTTCTCCGAGCCAGGCCTTCCTCGAGCTCAGTTTTGCGGAGCAAACCGTCAGGCTGGATGCGAAAAGCAGCAAACTGGCGCTGGGCCGGGCCGCCGATGCAGCGCTGACACTGAACGACCCGCGTGTTTCACGCATGCATGCCACCCTGGAGTGGCGTGGCGGACATTTTGTCCTGACGGACGCTTCCAGCTACGGTACCTGGGTGTATCTGGGCAACCAGAGTGAGGCTGTGGTGCTGCGGCGTACCGAGTGCTACCTGGTTGGCAACGGCCAGATCGTGCCGGGTTGCGAGCGCACCGATGACAATGCCCCGCTGGTCAATTTTTCCATCAGGACCTGATCTGCGTGAGGTGGTGTGGAAGTGGGATGCAGGCTTTTATGCCGCTTTTCGCTGCATGATGCAGGCTAGAATCGTTTTTTGTTTCAAGACGTAGCCCTTCTCCAGGCCCTGCAACCGGTTTTCCCGCCAGCTACGTCCATTTCCATTCCCCCATGAGTCTCAAGAAACTTGGCCGTTACGATCTCATCCGCGTCCTCGGCAAGGGGGCGATGGGGCTGGTGTATGAGGGGCGGGATCCCAATCTTGACCGCCGCGTCGCGATCAAGACCATCAAGGTCGAAAATCTTTCGGAAGAGGCTGCGGCAGAGTACGAAGTGCGCTTTCGCACGGAGGCCCGGTCTGCAGCACGCCTGCAGCATCCGCATATCGTCAGTGTGTATGACTCCGACCGTGACGGCGACATTGCCTTCCTGGTCATGGAGTTCGTCGACGGCGACGACCTCAAGCACCACCTGGACAAGGGCACCCTCTACACCCTGGAGCAGACCCTTGGCATCATGGGTGACCTGCTTTCGGCGCTGGACTACGCGCACAGGCAAAGCATCGTCCACCGCGACATCAAGCCGGCCAACCTGCTGATCGAGACCAGCGGGCGTGTCAAGCTCACCGACTTTGGTGTGGCGCGCATCCAGGATTCCGGTGAGGCCACCCGTACGCAGGGCTCCATGGTCGGAACGCTGAAGTACATGTCACCCGAGCAGGTGCAGGGCCGGCCGATTGATGCCCGTGCAGACCTGTTTGCGGCCGGCATCGTGTTGTACCAGTTGCTCACCGGGAAGCGGCCGTTTGACGGTGACACCGACTTCGCCACCATCCAGCAGATCGTCGGGCATACCCCGGTCATGCCGGGCGCATTCAATGCCCGGTTGCCCGCTGCGCTGGATGCCGTGGTGGCCAAGGCCCTGGCCAAATCGCGCGACCAGCGTTATGCCAGTGCCCAGGAGTTCCTTGCCGCGCTGCAGGTTGCGGCGCGCGAGGCGCCCGACATCTCGGTGGTTCCGTCCGCCGTGCCGCCGGGCCCCGGCAGCAATTCAACCTGGACTTCCACCATGCTGTCCGGCGAAGCGCTGGTTGACCAGCCGTCGGGCACCAGTGCCAACATCTCGGTCGTGACGCAGGAGCTGGAGCTCGTCTACTGGAAGGACATCAAGGAGTCCATGGACGTGGAAGACATCCAGGGCTTTCTGGCCAAGTTCCCGTCAGGCATTTATGCCGACCTGGCGCGCCGGCGGCTCAAAAAACTCGGTGTGCCCGGCGGGGAGGACTCCGACATCGGCCGGCGTCTGGGTACAGGCACGCTGATTGTTCCGCGTGCCGATACACAATCAGCCCCGCCAGCCCCTCAAGCGCCGGCCAGCGGATCCGCCGCCGGCACGGATACCGACATGGCCTGGAAAGCCCTGGAAGAGGCTGCGGCCAAGGCGCCTTTGTCGCCTCACGTGCCGGTGAAGCCCGCTGCCGATGACCCGGATGCCACCCGGCTGGGAATGCCCGCGGTTGCCGCAGCGGCCCAGTTACACCATGAGGCGCCTGACGCATCCACGGACTGGCCGGAAACCGTGTTCAGCGATGCGGCGGTGAGCCCGGCAGCACCAGAAGCGGCCATCACAGGGCTGGCGAAACAAGGTGCGGAAACAGCGGCAACTCCGAAGCCCGCCTTGGGCTCAACCGCGGATACAACCGGCGTTGGGCCGCTGCAAGCAAGGCGGGCACGGCGGCGCAGTCCTCCGGCGTCGCCTGGGCTTGCAAAACCGCTCGCTGAAGCACCCGTTCCTGTACCCGCCTATCGCTACCTGGTATGGGGCCTCGGGGGCCTGATCGCATTGGCCGTGATTGGCCTCGGATGGAAATCCCTTGCCGGCCGTGGCGCCCCGGCGGCCCCGGCTGCTGTACAGGCCGCACCCCCTACAACGGCCAAGGCCGCGACCGGTGCAGCGGTGGCCGCGCCCGCAGTTGCGGTTCCGCCTGCCGCGTCTGCGGCCCCTTCGGTGACAGCACCTGCAGCACAGACAGCGCAAGCTGTGCAAGCCCAGCCTGCAGCGTCAGCTGCAGCCTCCGGCGTGGCGAGGGCACCCTTGTCTGCAGCTTCCCGGGCCGCGCTTGCCACTGCGGCCGCCGCCCGAAAGGCTGCGCTGGAAAAAGAACGGCAGGCCAGGCAGGCACAGCCCAAATCTGCGGTGGCGGCTTCACCTTCAGCGGGCGACCATTCAGCGCCACCAGCCGGCGCAGCACCGGCCGGCAATCCGAAGCAAGCCTGCGAGGGCCGCATATTGCTCGGTTTCCAGATATGCATGTCAGAGCAATGCGCCAAGCCGGCCTTGGCCCAGCATCCGGCCTGCGTGGAACGGCGGGCCATGGAGCAGCGGCGGCGTGACGCCGAGCAACAGTCGAACAGGTAATGACCGCCCAACACCTTTTGGACAGGCAGGTGCTATAAAACTAATAGCTGCTTGCGCCCGTCAATAAAGGCCTGGAGCTGTTTTTTATTCGAATTCCTGGCCGCGCCAGGCAGCAGGCCGGCGCTGCGCCTGTTGCTGGCGTTCCTGGGCCAGCTGCTCTTCGAGCTGCAAACGTCCCTGGGTGGCCACGGCGATCACCTTGGTGCGGTCTTTGCGATGCGGGTACATGCGCTCAAACAGCTCAAGGTTGTGACGGCGAAAGCGCATGGCAGCCTGGCGCGCCTCATGCGGCGGCTGGCCCAGCAGCTCCAGCACCGTGCGCGCGCTGCGCAGGCTGGATTCGAACACCTCGCGTTCGACCTGCATCACGCCGCGGTCGCGCAGCGCATTCCAGTGCGTTACGTCGCGTGCGCGGGCGACGATCTGCATCTGCGGAAAATGCTCGCGCGCCAGGTCCACGATCTTGAGCGACTGCTCCATGTCATCCACAGACAGCACCAGGATTTTGGCCGTGGCCGCGCCGGCGGTGCGCAGCAGGTCCAGCCGCGTCGCGTCGCCGTAAAACACCCGGTAGCCGAAGGCCCGCACGGTTTCGACCATCTCCGCGTCGTGGTCCAGTACCGTGGCCGGAATGCCCTGGGCCAGCAGCATGCGGCCAACGATCTGGCCGTAGCGGCCGAAACCGGCAATGATGATCGGCGCCTCCTGCTGCTCGGAAATCTCTTCGAGCTGCGGCGTGTCGCAGTTGGCATAGCGCGGCAGCACCAGTTTGTCGACGGCTACCAGCAACAACGGGCTGAGCAGCATCGACAGCGCCACCGCGCCTATCAGCAGGGAAGCGGTTTCTGCAGAAAAGACATGCGCACCTGCAGCGGCCTGGAACACCACAAAGGCGAACTCGCCGCCCTGCGCCAGCAGCACCGCGAACACCGGGCGCTCCTGGAAGGGCAGCTTCATGAGGCGCGCCAGGCCGTAAATCACCACCAGTTTCAGGCCGAGGAAGCCCACCAGGATGGCGGCCATCAGCCCGGGCGACTTCCAGAGCACGCCAAAGTCGATGCTCATGCCGACGGCAATGAAGAAGAGTCCCAGCAACAAACCCTTGAACGGCTCGATATCGGTTTCGAGTTCGCGGCGGTATTCGCTTTCGGCCAGCAGCACGCCGGCCAGAAAAGCGCCCAGCGCCATCGACAGGCCGACGAACTGCATCAGCGCCGCGATGCCCACCACCAGCAGCAGCGAGGCCGCGGTGAAAATTTCGGGCGTGCCGCTGTTGGCGATCCAGCGCAGCAGGGGCCGCAGCAACAGGCGGCCGCCCAGGATGATGCCGGCGATAGCTGCTATGATTTTGATAGCTTCCAGCGCACGGCTGGTGTGCGCTACCGCCTCATTTTCTCCACCTATCGCGCCCAGCAGGGGCAGCAGCGCGAGAATGGGGATGGCCGCCACGTCCTGGAACAGCAGGATGGAAAAACCGGCCTGGCCGCTCGATGTCGGCATCAGGTGGCGCTCGCCGATGGCCTGCAGCGCGATGGCGGTGGACGAGAGCGCCAGCCCAAGGCCGGCCACCAGCGCAATCTGCCAGCTCACGCCAAATGCCATCGCGACGCCCGTGAGCAGGGCGGCGCAGCCCAGCACCTGGGCACTGCCCCAGCCGAAGATGGGCCGGCGCAGATTCCACAGGCGTTTGGGCTCCAGCTCCAGCCCTACCAGGAACAGCATCAACACCACGCCAAACTCGGCGAAGTGAAGGATGTCCTGCACATTGGTGACCAGGCCCAGGCCCCAGGGACCTATGGCGATGCCGGCGGCGAGGTAGCCGATGATGGAGCCGAGGCCGAGTTTTTTGGCCAGCGGCACGGCAATGACGGCAGCGGCCAGGTAGATAAAGCTGTTGGTCAGCCAGGCGGGTGCGTGTGTCATGCGGCCCCCACGCTTTTCACTTCGTGTAATGCGCTGCCCCCCGAGGGGGCTAATTTTCCTTGGGGCGGCCCGGCGGAAAATTGGCTCTCGGCTTTGGCGTGGTCAGTGTGCTCCACTGGCCGATCCTTCATCGGCACCACGCAGGCGGCGCATTGCTCCAGGTCTTCCAGTTCAGGCCAGTCGGGGTAGCTTTGCAGGCGCTGGCGGAAGGTTGCGATGTGATCGGCAACGGTTTGCCTGTCAACGCTGTGGGCGCCGTGCAACACCAGAGGCGGCAAAAAACGCATACCGCATAGCGCGGCGCTTTGCTCGTACGGCGGCAGGAAGGCATCAAAAAAGTAGCGGTTGTAGCCTTGCGGGTGGTACGACGTTTCCGGGCCGCCCGTGGTGGCGACCAGCCACAGGTCCTTGCCCTGCAGTGCCCGGCCTTTTGCGCCTTCCTCCTCACCTTCGCCGTAGGCCCAGCCGTAGGTGAGTACATCGTCCAGCCAGAGCTTTTGCAGCGCGGGCATCGAGTACCAGTGCAGGGGGTGGAGCAGCACCACCAGTTGCGCGCGTTCCAGGGCGGCCTGCTCTTTGGGAACGTCGATGGCGTAGTCGGGATAGCTTGAGTACAGGTCCTGCACCTGGACCCGGGGCAGGGCCTTCGCAGCCTCCATCAGCGGACGGTTGACCCGCGATTCGCGCCAGGCCGGATGCGCTGCAATGACATAAATGTCAGGATTTGCTGTGTTGTTGGCAGGTTGATCCGTGGTTGTGAGAACTGTGTCCATGCCGTTACCATAGCGGAAAAGCAAGACCAAGAGTTCCCAGGAACGACAAGTTCCAAACCGAGGAGATTCGCATGCCCGTGGTTGTGATCGCCAATCCGAAGGGGGGCGTCGGCAAAACGACGCTGGCCACCAACGTTGCCGGATACTTTGCCAGCCAGGGCCATGCGGTCATGCTGGGAGATGCCGACCGGCAGCAGTCTTCACGGTTGTGGCTGGGGCTGCGGCCGCCCGCCGCCCGGCCGATTGCCACCTGGGATGTGAATGCTGACCTGATCGTCAAACCCCCCAAGGGCACGACGCATGTGGTGCTCGACACGCCCGGCGGGTTGCATGGCTCGCGCTTTAACGATGTCCTGAAGCTGGCCGACAAGGTCATCGTGCCGCTGCAGCCCAGCGTCTTCGACATCTTTGCCACGCGCACCTTCCTGGACCAGCTGGCTGAACACAAGCACGCCGGCAAGATGCAGGTGGGCATTGTCGGGATGCGCGTGGATTCACGCACGATTGCCGCCGRCAAGCTGCGCAGCTTCGTCGAAGGCCTGGGTTTGCCGGTGCTGGGCTACCTGCGCGATACGCAGAACTACATTCACCTGGCTGCGCGCGGACTGACGGTGTTTGACGTGGCACCCAGCCGTGTTGAAAAAGACATGGAACAGTGGCAGGGCATCTGCCGGTGGCTTGACCGTTGAATCTCTGAGCATCGCGCCGGTTTGTCGCTGAGCCGACATGCCGTGCCCCTATGTGTCGCTACAGTGGCGGCATGAAAACCTTCGAAACCCTGGCCGACCTGGCCGCCTGCACCGGCCAGGAAGTCGCCGTCAGCGACTGGATCACCATCACGCAGCAACAGGTCAACCTGTTTGCCGAAGCGACGGGCGACCACCAGTGGATTCATGTGGACGCGGAAAAGGCGGCGGCCGGCCCGTTCGGCGGGCCGATTGCCCATGGGTTCCTGACCTTGTCGCTGCTGCCGCGGTTTTTCGAGTCGTCATTTGAGATTACCGGCTCGCGCATGGGAGTGAATTACGGGCTCAACAAGGTGCGGTTTACCGCGCCCGTGCCCGTCGGCAGTCGTCTGCGGGCACGCATGAAACTGCTGGCGACCCAGGCCATTGACAACGCCGGCATGCAGATGACCTGGGAAGTGACTGTGGAGCGCGAAGGTTCGCCCAAGCCGGTGTGCGTGGCGGAGTCGCTGGTGCGGCGATACCCCTGAAGAGGACCGGTGGGGCGCCGCGAACGGGCTTAGATGCGTGTCAGCTGGCTGGCCGGCAGCCAGCCCTCAAACACACCGATCAGACCGTTGATGCGTTCGGCCGCTTCGGCTTGGTTGTGGGCGTGCGCGATGCACTGGTGAAGGTCGCTGCGGAGCAGCCACAGGTCGGAAGGGGTTTTGGCCAGGTTGATCTTGTAGATCACCCGCGGGGTCCGCGGGTCCTCGCAGTCATGCAGGAGGGTGCGCAGGCTTTCCTGGATCTGCTCGACCGAGAGCCGGTTGGCTGTGTTGGCGGTGCTGGAAAGACGGGACGTGCTTTTGCCGAAAATACGCTGGATGACCATATTCACTGTGTTTTCCTTCCAGTCTTGTGGACTGGGCGGTGGGAGGGATAACGCAGGAAAGGCCGGGTAGTGACAATCCGCACGTCTGGCCTGCAGCAGAAACTTCAGGCTTGAAGTATTGGAGTTTAKGGTTTTTACCTAGATCGTGGCAAGGGGGGCTGGCCCAAAGGTTGGCAAAAGCGGACTTATGTCTCATCCGGGCATGCCGGGCGCCCCTGAAAACCCGTTCTGCCGCCAGGCCTCAAACACGGTAACAGCCACGGTATTGGAGAGGTTCAGGCTGCGCTGGCCCGGCAGCATGGGAACTTTGAGGCGTTGCGATGGCGCAAAGGATTCGCGTAACTCCGGCGCCAGGCCGCGGGTTTCGGCGCCGAAAACCAGCCAGTCACCCGGCAGGAAGCGCGCGTCATAAACGCTGCCCGAGCCGTGTGTGGTCATGGCGAACAGTCGTGCCGGGGGTGGTTGCTCACTTTCGAGAAAGGCCTGCCAGCTGATATGCCGCAGCACCTTGGCGTACTCGTGGTAATCCAGCCCTGCGCGGCGCATGTGTTTGTCGTCCATCGAAAACCCCAGCGGCTCGACCAGGTGCAGCCGGCAACCGGTGTTGGCCGCCAGCCGGATGACGTTGCCGGTGTTGGGGGGGATTTCAGGCTCGACCAGAACGATATTGAACATGACTGGATTGTCGTGTGACCGGCGCAGGTTTTCTGCCGGACCGCCAGCTTCCCGCGTGGGGGCAGTTATTCGGTTCGCGCGAGCACGACAGCAGTCACGTGAGCGGCGCCTGCATCCCGCAAAGCCTGCGCGGCCGTGTACAGCGAGGCGCCACTGGTCATCACGTCGTCTACCAGCACCACATGCCGCCCCTGCAGTTCTGCGGTGCGTAGCGGATCCACCTGGAAAGCGCCCTTGACATTGGCCAGCCGGTCCTTGCGTTTGAGCTGGCTTTGGGCGCGTGTATGCCTCACCCGCAGCAGCAGCCCGGCATCGGTTCGGGCCTGCGTGCCGGTTTCCCGGGCCAGCGCCACGCACATCTCCCAGGCCTGGTTGAAGCCGCGCTCCTGCAGGCGCTCAGCAGACAGCGGTACCGGAACAATCCGGTCGCCGGGGTTGAGTCCGGCCATGAGCGCAGCAACGCCCGGCGACTGGACCAGCAGGTGGGCAAAAAAGGCGGCCCAGCCATGCTGTTCGCCGAATTTGTAGCCCGCAATCAGCGCCGACCAGGGATAGGCATAGTGCACGGCGGCAAAGGCACCGTCCAGCGGTGGCGGGTGGCTGACGCAGGCGCCGCACAGCTGCGGCCCGGTCCGAAGCCCCATGGACAGGTCTGTGGGCAATGCGAGGGCACAGCGGGTGCAGCGCGCCACGGCAGAGGAAAAACGGGCGACACAAGCACCGCAGACCTGGCGCGCCGGCCAGCTGCGGCAAACAGCGCACTGGCTGGCGAAGCCCGGCAAACCGCCGGGGCGGCCGTTCGGCCAGGACAGGAATTGAGCGGGAGCAAGCAGGCGTGTGAACACCGTGTCAATATACTCGCGTACCTTTTGCTCGCGTATCTCTTGCCCGCTTTGGCATGCTCCGCGTGCTCCCCCGCTCATTGATGCTTCCATGACCTCTACCCAGCGCCCGCCCACGCTCGACCCGACCGCTGTCAGCCGCTGGGACCGCACCGCTCCGATGGCTTCGCCGTGGCTGCATGAAGAAGTGGCGCGGCGCATGATGGACCGGTTGCAGTGGATCAAGCTCCAGCCGAATACGTGGGTGCATTGGGGCGCACTGCGCGGCGGCCTCCAGGCGCAGGAGAAACTGGCCGGGGTCTACCCGAAATCCAGGTGTTTTGTGGTTGAAGCCGGCTATGGCCGTGCGCAAGCAGCTATTAAAAAGATAGCATACCCGTGGTGGCGTCTGCGCCGGTGGCTGGCGGCTCCCGTGCGCTTTGAAGCGCCTTCTCCGGGAACTGCCGACATGCTGTGGGCCAACATGGCGCTGCATGAATCGGCCGATCCGCAAGCCCTGCTGGCGCGCTGGCACCAGATGCTGAAGGTCGACGGTTTCCTGATGTTTTCCTGCCTGGGTCCCGATACCGCGAAGGAATTGCGCGAGGTGTATGCACAGCTGGGCTGGCCGCCTGCGGGGCATGAGCTGACCGACATGCATGACTGGGGTGACATGCTGGTGCAAACAGGGTTTGCCGAACCGGTGATGGACATGGAGCGCATTACGCTGACCTATGCGACCCCGGCGCGGCTCCTGGAAGACATCAGGGAGCTCGGCCGCAATTTCCACCCGGCACGGTTTCCTGCCCTGAGGGGGCGGGCCTGGAAGGCAAAGCTTGAAGCTGCGCTTTCCCGTCATCTGGTCAAGGGCGAGGACGGAAGGCTTTCCCTCACCTTTGAGATCATTTATGGCCATGCGCTCAAAGCGCCCCCGCGGATCAAGGTCAGCCCGCTCAGCGCGGTGTCCGTCGCCGATATGCGCAGCATGCTGCAGGGCCAGCGTTCAGCCGACTAGCCGGAAGGTGTTGCGCAGGTGCCCGCAATCCCCGGGCTGGAGGGGTTTTCAGAGGGGCGGCAGGGCAAACCCGGCTACAATTCGAAGCTGAATTTTGGGTATGTTCCCAAGCCTCATGCGGTGAATGCCCAGGCATCAGCCGCAGTTTTTTCGAGGGTTGCCACATGCTGCAGCCAGCACCAGCGTTTCGTTTTGCCACCTTGCCCGCACAGGGCGCCCACAGCCACGACGCTGTGCTGTGGCTTCTCAAGCGTCACTGTTCACTCACACCGGCCCAGCTGGGCTGGCTGTATGTGTCGCTGTGCGGTGTTTCATTGGGCATTGCCGGGTTTTTCTGGCTGCAGGGTGCCACCATGGTGATGCCTTTTGCCTGGATTGAGCTGGTGGCGGTGGGGGCTGCTTTTGTGGTGTATGCCCGGCATGCGGGGGACGGTGAAAAAATCGTCCTCCAGGGCGGGCGGCTGGTGGTAGAGCTGGAAACGGCAGGGCGCACGGAGCGGGCTGAATTCAACCGCGAGTGGGTCCGGATCGAGCCCAAGGATGGGGATGGATCGCTGATTGAAGTGTCGGGGCAGGGACGGTCTGTCCGGGTGGGGCGGCATGTGCGGCCTGAGCTGCGGCCCGCGCTGGCCCGCGAGATTCGCATGGCGTTGCGCAGCAGCTGACAGCCCCTGAAAGACTTGTGTCAGTTCAGGCGGCGGCGGGGAGTCCGCCGCTAACTTTATAATCAGCAGGTTAATTTGGTCGGTAACGTCGGTAATTGAAGCAGAAAAAGTGATCACGATGAACGTAAGCAACACCATGAGCAAAATGACACGGCTTGGCATGCAGCATGCAGGCGCAATTCTGGCATCTGCGGCCGCCTGGGTCAGCACCGCCGCTTACGCAGTCAATGACCTGAAAGGCGGACCGGCCGTCAATCAGCTGAACCTGCACCCCGCTGCCACCAAGATTGCTGCCGAGCAGCAGTGGCTGCACTGGTTCATGATGGCCATCTGCCTCGTGATTTTCGTGGCTGTTTTTGGGGTGATGTTTTATTCCATCCTGAAGCACCGCAAGTCGGTCGGCCACAAGTCGGCCAATTTCCACGAATCCACCGCAGTGGAAATCGCCTGGACCATCGTTCCTTTCATCATCGTGATCGCCATGGCCCTTCCGGCCACCAAGGTGCTGGTCGCCCAGAAGGACACTACCGCCGCCGACCTCACCATCAAGGCCACCGGCATCCAGTGGAAG
>NZ_JBFUBD010000041.1:0-20460 GCF_056405935.1 Polaromonas sp. P1_E3 | reverse complement strand
TCATGGGCCTGGCGGTGGCGCTGGGGCCTTTGGCCTGGGTGTGGGTGCACAACAAGAATGCGCCGGTGGCGCAGCGGTTGCGGGTGTTGACGCTGGTCACCTTGTTCCTCACGTTTGACCTGGTGATCTTCGGTGCATTCACGCGGCTCACTGACTCCGGTTTGGGATGCCCCGACTGGCCGGGCTGCTATGGCAGCGCGAGTCCGGTGGGTGCGCAGGTGCACATCGAAGCCGCGCAGACCGCCATGCCGACGGGACCTGTCACGCATTCCAAGGCATGGATCGAGATGATTCACCGCTATCTCGCAACGGGTGTGGGCGTGTTGATACTCACGCTCGCGGTGACGAGCTGGCTGGAGCGCAAGCGCACACCGGTTTCGTTCTGGTGGCCTGCCGTCACGCTGATCTGGGTCTGCCTGCAGGGTGCATTCGGCGCACTCACCGTCACCATGAAGTTATTCCCCGCCRTCGTCACGCTGCACCTGCTGGGCGGCCTGGTGTTGCTGGCGTTGTTGCGTGTGCAGGCGGTGCGGTATGCCCAGGCGCAGGGCGCAAACGCCACACCCCTCTCCGCTCGTCTTCGGCTTGGCGTACTGGCGGCTTTTGCGTTGCTCTGGGCGCAGATTGCACTGGGCGGGTGGGTCAGCACCAACTACGCGGTGTTGGCCTGCACCGATTTTCCCGCTTGCCAGAACTCGCTGTGGCCGGCCATGGACTTCCGCCAGGGCTTCACGCTGTGGCGTGAACTGGGCGCGGGCCATGACGGCGCCAATATCAGCTTTGAGGCGCTCACCGCCATCCACTATGTGCATCGCCTCTTGGCTTACCTCGTGTTCGCTGTGTTCCTCGGGTTAGCCTTTTTCCTGCACCGCGTGCCGGCATTGCGCACGTCCGCGCGCTGGCTCGCGGGGCTCATACTGCTGCAGGCCGTAACGGGCATCAGCAACGCCGTGCTGGGATGGCCGCTGCTGGCCGCAGTCATGCATACCGGCGGTGCCGCAGCCCTTGTCATTGTGCTCAGCGGCGTGGTCTTTTCCAGCCGCAGCGGGGCCTTTGCAGCACATGCGTCAAAATTGAAGCCTAGCGACTCCCTATGAACCCCAGCACCCCGTCCGCCACCCCGGCTTCCACCACGCCGTACGTCCCTTCGAAGTTCGCGCAGTTCTATGCGCTGACGAAGCCGCGCGTCGTGCAACTCATCGTGTTTTGCGCGTTAATCGGCATGGTGCTGGCCGTTCCAGGTGTTCCGTCGTGGCCGGATGTCCGGCTCGCGCTGATAGCCTGCGCCGGCATCTGGCTGGTCGCAGGAGCTGCCGCCGCCTTCAACTGCCTGGTCGAGCAGCAAATCGACTCGCGCATGCGGCGCACCGCCTGGCGTCCCACCGCCAAGGGCGAACTCAGCAACCCGCTCACGCTGTCTTTTTCCGCCGCACTGTGCGCGCTCGGTTCGTGGATTCTTTACGTGTGGGTGAACCCGCTCACCATGTGGCTGACGTTTGCCACCTTCATCGGCTACGCGGTGGTCTACACCGTCATCCTCAAACCGATGACACCGCAGAACATCGTGATCGGCGGCGCCTCGGGCGCCATGCCGCCGGTGCTGGGCTGGGCTGCCATGACGGGCTCGGTCGGCCCGGAGGCGCTGATTCTTTTTCTCATTATTTTTCTCTGGACACCGCCGCACTTCTGGGCACTGGCGCTCTACCGCGTGGAGGACTACCGCAAGTCAGGCCTGCCCATGCTGCCCGTGACGCACGGCAATGAGTTCACGCGCCTGCAGGTGTTCCTCTATACGCTGGTGTTGTTCCCCGCATGCCTTATGCCCTTTATCTTCAAGATGAGCGGCTGGCCCTATCTCGTTGCCGCTGTTGCGCTCAGCATCGGCTTCAGCTGGTATGGCTTTCGCCTGTGGCGCAATTACTCCGACGCGCTGGCACGCAAGACCTTCCGGTTTTCGCTGATTCATCTTTCGGTGCTGTTCGCAGCGCTGCTGCTCGACCACTACCTAGTCTAGGCCCTCATGAAATTCCATCGCGTGCCCCAGCCCGCTTCACCTGTGCGGCGATCCGCTATCAAAACAATAGCTGCTTGCGCTCTGGCAGTGGGCGCTGCAGGCATATTTACCGCATGCGCGCCGGAAAAGCCGCAGTTCAAGAGCATTGACCTCACCGGCGCCGACTACGCGCAAGGCTTCACGCTGGCCGACCACAATGGCCAGGTGCGCACGCTGAAAGACTTTACCGGCAAGGTGGTGGTGGTGTTCTTCGGTTTCACGCAGTGCCCCGACGTTTGCCCGACCTCCATGGCGGAGCTGGCGCAGGTCAAGAAACTGCTGGGCGCCGATGGCGACAAGCTGCAAGCCATCTTCATTACGGTGGATCCGGAGCGCGACACGCCCGAACTGCTCAAGGCCTACATGGGCAATTTTGACCCGACCTTTGTGGCGCTGCGGCCCACGCTCGACCAATTGCCCCAGGTCGCCAAGGACTTCAAGGTGTACTACAAAAAGGTCGACGGCAAAACGCCCGGCAGCTACACCATGGACCATTCCGCCGGCAGCTATATTTTCGACGGCCAGGGGCGCATTCGCCTGTACAACCGCTACGGCAGCGGCGCTGAGGCACTGGCGTCCGACATCCGCCTGTTGCTCAAGTCCTGAGCGAGTCCGTTTCGTACAGCTGTCGCCGGAAAAGAAAAAGCCCGCACATTGCTGTGCGGGCTTTTTTTGTAAGGGGCGTGTGCCTGCGTGTTTCAAGCGTAGGCAGCGAGCACCTTCTTCATCTTCTTCATCGCCGCCACTTCAATTTGGCGGATCCGCTCGGCGCTGACCTTGTACTCGTCGGCCAGGTCATGCAATGTCATGCCACCTGAACCGTCGTCGTTCACCTTGAGCCAGCGCTCTTCCACGATGCGGCGCGAACGCGGGTCGAGATCTTCCAGCGCTGCGGTGATGCCGTCGGAGGCCAGGTTGTCGCGCTGGCGCGATTCCATCAGTGCCGTCGGCTCCTGCGTGGCATCGGCCAGGTAGGCAATCGGGCCAAAGGCGTCTTCGCCGTCATCGCTCGGGCTCGGGTCCAGCAGCACGTCACCGCCGGACATGCGCTGCTCCATCTCGATGACTTCTTCGCGCTTCACGTTCAACGTCTTGGCCATCGAATCGATCTGGCCCTCCGTCAGCGTGTCGCGGTGCGTCGCCACGTCGGCGTCGTCCTTGTAGCCTTGCTTCATCGAGCGCAGGTTGAAAAACAGCTTGCGCTGGGCCTTGGTCGTCGCGACCTTGACCATGCGCCAGTTTTTCAGGATGTACTCATGGATCTCAGCCTTGATCCAGTGCATGGCATAACTCACCAGGCGCACGTTCTGGTCGGGGTCGAAGCGTTTGACGGCCTTCATGAGGCCAATGTTGCCTTCCTGAATGAGGTCACCATGCGGCAGGCCGTAACCCAGATATTTACGCGAAATCGACACCACCAGACGCAAGTGAGAGAGCACTAACTTACCGGCAGAATCGAGATCGTTGTTTTCCTTGAGGTTTTTGGCAAATTCCTGCTCCTGCTCCAGGGTGAGCATGGGGAGACGGTTCACGGCGGAAATATAGGCGTCCAGGTTACCCAGCGGGGGAACCAGCGACCAGGGGTTGACGGCTGTGGACGGGCCCGATTTGGGCGCGACAGCGGTCAGGGAAGCGGGGGAAAGAGCATAAGACACAGCAAGACTCCTTTCGTCTGGTGCTAAATATTAGCACTCTGTTAGAGAGAGTGCTAAGCAATAGGTTCAATGACTCGGATAGCGCAAGGCTAATCGGTGAAAACCCTTGGTATGAGCCGCATTGTGGGCCATTGGTTCAGGAAGATTGGTTTCTGCCTTGTAAATGCGCGGTATCGGTTTGTACCGGTGCCAAACATTGCCGATAGAGAGGTTTGACGTTCATTTGCTATGTATTTAATAGCTGCTTGCGCCCGTCCTTATTGGGCTAAGGGCGATTTTTATGACTGATCCGGGTTCGTTGCACGGGATTGTTTTACCAGTTTTCATGATGAAATTGGCGTTTCACCCAAGAGGGACGGGCGCAAGTAGCTACTAATTTGATAGCAATCGGCGCACTGGATTTGCCTGGAATACACCCCGGGGCAGGGTGCTTTCCACTTACACGCTTCATGGCGCGGCCACACGTTGGATTGGGACCACAAAACTCTGATTTGTGCCCGGCCCGCGAGCGCAAATCGGTGAAAAAATTGGCATTTTGGGCCGCGTTGCGGACTGTTACCGCGCGCCGCCGCAGCAAAAAAGAGGAAGGCCCTATCCTCCCGGAAGTTTTTTACAAGGGAGAAGTGCATGTTGATTCGCAGTCTGTTTGCCGGGACTTTCGTGCTGGCCATTGCAACCGTAGCCGGCGCGCAGGATGCCAAAGGCGGCAAGGACCATCCCTTGATGTCCCGTTATCAGGGTTCACGGCTGATTGCCTGGCGCACGACACCGTTTGCCGAGGTCAAGCCCCTGAAGCTGCTGACGGAGAGTGTTGCGAAAGAGAAAAAGCTGGATCCCGGCCTTGCCGTGGAAGGTGAGGTGCAGGAGCTTTTTTATGTCTCGCCCAAGGGCCGCAACGCACTCGAAGTGCAGCGCAACTATGAAGCAGCCCTGAAGCAGGCCGGTGCCACGCTGGTCTATACCTGCATGGACGGGGCCTATGGCTGCCACAGCCGCGGCGGCCCCGCTGGCGACATCCTGCTGAATGGCCCGATCCCGGATTCGCAACGCATCAACAGCGGCGTGTATGTCGCCTTTGGTGCGCTCGCCACCAACTTGCGGTTTTCCCTTTTCAAGCTAAGCCGCGCCGGCGCAGACAGCTACGTCACGGTGTATTCGGTGGACTCACCCGCCGACGCCAAAGACTACGCAGGCTCCGCCGCGACGTATTTGCAAATCGTGCAGCCCAAGGCCGTGGAAACCGGCAAGGTGAGTGTGCTCAGCGCCAAACAGATCGGCAGCGGCTTGAGTGCTGAAGGCAAAATTTCCCTGTACGGCATTTACTTCGACACCGGCAAGGCTGACATCAAGCCTGAGTCAAAACCGCAGCTGGCCGAAATGGCCAGCCTGTTGAAGGACAACGCTGCACTGAGGGTCTTCATCGTCGGCCACACGGACAACCAAGGGCAATTTGACGCCAACCAGGCGCTGTCGCAGCGCCGGGCGGAGGCCATTGTTGGCGCGCTGGTCAAGGACTACAAGCTTGATGTCAAGCGCTTGTCAGCCCGGGGTGCTGCCAACATCGCGCCGGTGGCCAGCAACGCCAATGAGGCCGGCCGCGCAAAAAACCGGCGCGTGGAGCTGGTGGAACAATGACGAAAAACGGCAGGGCGCCTGCAGCGGGCCCGGCGTATTCAGGGCAGGCGTTTGTCGTCACGCACTTCGCGTACTTCGACATCCACCACATCGGCCGCACGCTGGCCGGCCGGGGTGCTCTGGGCAGGGCCTCCGGGCCACATGCCCTGGGGTGAATAGCGCTGGAAGCGGCCAAACACCATGGCGGGCGCCGGTTTACGCCCGGTGATGAGCGATCTGAGGAGGCTTAGCGCCACGACGACAAGCGCCGCGAGCAGCAAGCTTACGGCGAACACCGCCGCGAAGATGCCCAGCAGGAGTTTGAGGAAAAAACGCAGGATATTGCGGATCAAACGAAGTGCCTGTAAAGGTTAAACCTTGAAAGTGGAGGCCGCAACGGCGTTTTCAAGCGGGATTGGTCACCAGCGAATTCCAAGCCGCACAAAGAGCTTGCTCAGCACAAACAGCGGACCGACCCAGAGATACTGGATATCTTCAAAAAAAGAAGGCTTCTTGCCTTCGATCTTGTGGCCGATGAATTGCAGGATCCATGCGCCTACGAAAATACCGGCGCAGATCGGCRACACCCATGGCCCCATGGCGAACACCACGCCCAGAAACAGCACGGACCAGAGTGCCATGGTCACAAAGAACACCGCGGACAGGCGGGCGTAATAAACCATGCTGGCGGCGACAAATGCATAGGCGACATAGGGATGAAGCGCAAACATCATGCCGACCAGGCTCAGCATGATGAGCGGGATGGCAATGAAGTGGATCACTTCGTTGCGCGGGTTCTGGTGGCTTTCGCCGTAGTGCGCCAGCAACTGGTCTACCTTGCGTGGCCCGGTGGCGGTATCGTGAGTCTGCGCGATGTCGTTCATGTAATGTCTCCAAGGGCGGGAATCGCCTCTGGGCGAAATTTTCCGTCACGTGCCGTGAACGAGAGCGAAGTTTTACAAAACGTAACGCAGGCCGCGGACGGCCTGCGTGCTTTTGTTGCCGGGTGTGCCGGCCGGCTGCAGTTACTGCATCAGGTGGGTGTGATTTTCGCGGTCTTGATAATCCGGCTCCAGCGGTCTATTTCGCTTTTCAGGAAGCGGGCGAATTCCTCAGAGCCCTTTTGCGAGACACGAAAGCCTTGTTGTTTGGCGCGCTCTTCCACCTCAGCGCTGTACATGATCTTGATGATCTCGCGCGAGTATCTGTCCACAATGTCATCCGGCGTCTTGGCCGGGAGCATGGCCCCTGTCCAGTTCTCGACAAAGAGGCCAGGCATGCCGGCTTCCAGCGCGGTCGGAACATCGGGAACCCCCGGATGCCGGCCCAGGCTACAGATCGCGATCGCGCGCAGTTTTCCACCTTTGACGTGCGCGATCGATTCCGGATAGTTGGAAAAGACGACGTCCAGCTGGCCACCGATCAGGTCGACCATCGAGGGTGCACCACCACGGTAGGGCACATGGATCATCTTGGACTTGTTCAGCTCGCAGAACAAAGCCATGGTCAGGTGCGCCGGGGTGCCGTTGCCGCTCGAGCCCGCGCTCAGCTGTTTGGTTTTGGACACGGCCATCAGGTCCTTGAAGTCCTTGATGGGACTGCCGGTGGGAACCACGACCAGCATCGGCGAATTGGCCATCAGGGCGACCGGGCGCAGGTCTTTGGTGAAGCTGTAAGCCGCATTGGGATACAGGGACACGTTCGCGGCATGCGTCAACGTGATGGCCAGGATCGTGTTGCCGTCGGGCGCCGATTTGGCGACCTGCTCGGCGCCGATCTGCGCGTTTCCGCCAGCCTTGTTTTCGACAATCACGGGAGTCTTCCATGCTTCGGACAGCTTTTGGGCAACCGTGCGGGCCATCATGTCGGTGAGGCCGCCGGGCGTGAACGGGACCACATACTTGATGGTGCTGCCCGGTTTGGGAAAAGCCTGCTGGGCCAGCCCCAGTCCGGGAACGCCCACCAGGGCCGCACCTGCCGATGCCAATACGATGTCACGACGTTTCATGGTTACTCCTCTTGATTGAATAATTGTTAACTCACTAACTGATCCAGCTGCGATTTGAGTGCGTCGGGAATGCTGAGTCCCGCCTGTAGTGCTTTCGTTTCGAGTGCGATGCGCCGCGCACCGGCCATGCGTACACCTTCGTCTAATAGCATTTCGGCGATCACGGTTTCCATGCGTTCAAAGTAAGTGTCTGTGCCTGCAAGCGCGCCCGGGTCAATCAGGATGAATGCCTGGCCGATACGGGGTTGATTGCCTTCATCGACAAAGAATGATGATGCCTCAAAAGCAAACTGCGCGCCAATCACGGCTGTCACCAGCAGCTCCACCATCAACGCCAGCATTGAACCTTTGGGGCTGCTTACGGCACCCAGCGGCAACATGGAGCCTTCCAGGGCCGCCTGTGCATCGGTGGTGGGCCGGCCTTGCGTGTCCAGCGCCCAGCCCAGCGGAATGGCCTTGCCTTCCTTGGCGGCAACCATCACCTTGCCGCGTGCAACTTCACTGAGCGACAGGTCGATCAACAGTGGGTCGGCATTTCTGCGGGGAAACGCGGCCGCAATCGGGTTGGTTCCGAAGACCGGGTGCTTGCCGCCCGCCGCCGGCATGGCTGCCGGTGCATTGGCAAAGCCCAGGCCGACCAGGCCCGCATCGGTTGCGGCACGCAGATGGTCCACCAGCACGCCGCAATGATGGCTGTTGGTGACACCGACAAAACACACACCGAGTTCGCGTGCAGTTGCGATGGCAGTGGAAATGGCCAGGTCACAGGCGGGGAAGGCCAGGCCCTGTTTGGCATCCACGAGCACGGCCGCACCTTTTCTGTGCGCCACGACGGCGACCGCAGCGCCGTCGGCACGGCCGTTGCGCAGATGAGTGGCGTATTGCGGCAMGCGGCTCAAGCCATGCGAAGCGAGCCCTTGCGCTTCGGCGCGAACCAGTGCTCTCGCGGTGGTGGCCGCCATGGCTTCTGCCGCGCCCGCCTTGCGCAGTGCCAGCGCGGCAAGACGTGTTGCTTCTTCAATAGACAGTTGGACCATTACTTCAGGCTCTCCAGCACCTTGTCGGCGATCATGAACGATACCCGTTCATTTGACTGCATGCTGAGACCTGAAATGTGTGGTGTAAGCAACAGGTTGGGGCATCCTTGCAACGCTACGCTCGCCGGCAGGGGTTCGGCGTCAAAGACATCGAGGGCCGCACCACCCAGTTGCCCGGACCTCAGCGCTGCGCTGACCGCGTCAATGTCCACGATGTGGCCGCGCGAGGTATTGATCAGTACCGCGCCCTTTTTCATCTGGCCAATGCGTGCCGCACTGAACAGCCCGCGCGTCGCATCCACCAAGGGCACGTGCAATGTGACGGCATCCGCACGGCTGATGAGGTCGTCAAGGCTGGCGTGCTGCACACCGGTCTGCGTGAAAACCGGGGCATCGGGCACAAGCGCGGGGTCATAGGCAATCACGTGCATGCCCAGGCCGCGTGCCAGGCGCGCGGTGGTCTGGCCGATGGAGCCGAACCCGATGATGCCCAGCGTTTGCCCGGCAGCTTCACGGCCGTTGCTCAACGCAGTGCGCGGCCACTGGCCGGATGCCACGGCTTCGGTGGAGGCAAACGCACCGCGCAGCAACATCATCGTGCTGGCAACGACATATTCAGCGACGCTGAGCGCATTGGCGCCTGAAGCCGGGATGACCTTGATGCCACGTGCTTCGCAGGCCGGCACGTCAATGTTGTCCAGCCCGACGCCCAGCCGGCCCACCACCTTGCAACGCGTCATTGCGGCGAGCAGCTCGCCACGCACCTGTGTGAGGTTGCGCACGATCAACACGTCGGCCTGGCCCGCCTCGGTTCGCAGGCGGGCGGCGTCGCCCACCAGCTGCGCGTCGTAGAGCACGTCATGTGCCGCTTCAAGCTGCGCCACCGCGCGCTCGTCCATGAATTCACAGATGACAATGCGCGCCCGCGTCATGACACTGCCACCGGCATGTGAGCACAATTTTCCGCCGGGCCGCCCCAAGGAAAATTAGCCCCCTCGGGGGGCAACGCATTACACGAAGTGAAAAGTGTGGGGGCCATGTCTAGGCTGATTCGAACAGGCGCGTCAGCACGAACTCACGGTGGCCGAGCGCTTCCGCGGCGGTCAGGCGGCCGTTGGCGGTGCGCAGCATGTTCTCCAGCAGCTTGTCGCCGGCCTGGTCGAGCGTGATCTCGCGCTGCAGCAACCCGGAGGTGTCCACGTCGATGTGTTCGCTCATCAGGCGCACGGTGCGCGGGTTCGAGCATATCTTGATCACGGGAACAATGGCGTTGCCGATCACGTTGCCCTGGCCTGTGGGGAAGAAGTGCACCGCATAACCCGAGGCGGCGCACAGGGTGACCATTTCGGCCGCGGCGCTGGAGGAGTCCATGAACCACAGTCCCGGGTGCGTGGGCATCTCGGCCTTGTCGATGACGCCGTCGACCGTGCAGACCTTTCCGATCTTCTGGATATTGCCCAGTGCTTTTTCCTCGATGGTCGTGAGGCCGCCGGCGATGTTGCCTTTGGTGGGCTGCGAGTCCGACAGGTCGCTGGTCTTGTGGCGGTTGATCATGTCCTGGTAGCGGTTGAACATGAACATGAACTGGTCGCGCACGGCATCGGTAGCGCAGCGGTCGGCGACAATTTTTTCGCCGCCGGTGATCTCGGAGGTTTCACCGAAGCACAGGTAGTTGCCCAGCGGGTGCAGCTTGTCAAAAGCATTGCCGACGGTGGGGTTGGCGCCGCAGCCGGACGTGGTGTCGGACTCGCCGCATTTGGTGGACACCCAGAGTTCGGAAATGCCGCAGACCTCGCGCTGCTTTTCGCTGGCCCACTGCACGTATTCGCGCGCCGCCTTGGACGCCTTCATGATGGTCTCGTGGTCGCCGTGGCCCTCAATACCGAAGCCCACCACCGGTTTGCCGGTTTTGGCGATGCCGTCCACCACTTTTTTGGTCCAGCTGTCTTCAATACCGATCACCACGACGGCGGCAACATTGGGGTTGCAGCCGGCACCGATCAGGGTGCGAAAGTGCAGCTCCAGGTCGGCGCCGAATTGCAGCCGCCCATAGGGGTGCGGAATCGCCATGCCGCCCTTGATGTTGTGGGCCACCGCTTCGGCCGCTGCATTGGAGAGGTCGTCCAGCGGCAGGATGATGACGTGGTTGCGCACGCCGACGCGGCCGTTTTCACGGCGGTAGCCTAGAAATGTGGTGTTTTTATCGATGACTGACATGGGGTGTTCCTAGATAAATTATTCTTTCAAGCAATCGACGTGGATCTGGCTTTGCCAGGCCACAGGCGATGCCCCCTGGGGGGAGGCGGCCGCAGGCCGCTTCGGGGGGTTACCATCTTTTGGTTTTGATGTTATGGACGTGGGCGTGCTGGCCGGCCTTGATGTTGGCAACGACCTTGCCCATGTCGATGCCGTACTTCAGCACGGTGTCCCCGACAGCCATGTCCTTGAGCGCCACTTTGTGCCCGATCGGGATGTCCTGCTGGGCCTGCACATTGATCATGCGGTCCTCGTCCATGATCCAGCCGGTCATGGCGGTTCCTGCCTTCACACCTTCCACCACCACAACGGCCACGGTGTCTTTGGCGTCATGTAATACAAAATGAATCATGGGGTCTCCGGATGGCCTGATGGCCTGAGTTAAATCGAGTTGCCAGTTTTATGGGCCGGCAACACCTTGTCAATTCACTCATATATATGACTTGTACGACTGCTTCATCGGTGTTTCAATGGCGGCCGTGAAGGTCAAAAATACGTCGGCGCCATTGCGCCCCCTGATGAGCGAAGAGGCCATGCCCCTGTACCGCCAGGTCAAGCGTGAGCTGCAAAAACTCATTGAAGCCGGGCACTATGGTCCGGGTAAACCCCTGCCCAGCGAGGCGGATATTGCCGCGGGCCTGCAGGTCAGCATAGGCACGCTGCGCCATGCCGTTGACGAACTGGTGCATGAGCATGTGCTGATCCGGCGGCAGGGCAAAGGAACCTTTGTGGCACCGCACAACGACGCCCGGTTCATGTTCCAGTTTTTCCACGTGGAGCCGCGCTGGAACTTCGGGGACGACGACGCCGCGCGGGACCGCGACTACCCGGACATCGACTGCATCGCATTTGGGCGCGAGCGCGCGTCGGAGCAGGAGGCCGCCGCGCTGCGCATCAAGCCGGGCGAGCCCGTGTTCAGGGCGGAAAACCGTCTCGCCCTGCAAGGCCGGGTGGTGATGCATGACCGGCTGTCCATCCCGGCGGCGCTGTTTCGCAACCTCACCGAAAAGCGTTTTGTGGAAAGGCCCGGCACGATCTACGCCCTCTACCAGACCGACTTTGGCATTACCGTGCTACGCGCGCAGGAACGCGCGCGCGCAGCAGCGGTGGACCGCACCCATGCACGCCTGCTGGGGCTGGCTGCGGGCTCACCGGTGATGGAGGTCCACCGGCTGGCCCTGACCTTTGGGGACAAGCCCGTGGAATACCGGATATCCACCATCAACACCCAGGCGCACGACTATGTCAGTGTGCTGGCCAAAAGGACATGAGCATGGACCTTGCCGTGTTGCTGGAGAAAACCCGGCGCGTGGGCGTGGAGGCGGCCGCGCGCCTGCGCGAAGCAGCAGCCGAGCTGCAACCGGTGGATGTCCGCCAGAAAGCGCCCGGTGACTGGGTTACGCGCTTTGACCGCGAAGTGGAAGAGGGCTTGCGCAGCGCGTTGCTGGAGGCCTTGCCGCAGAGCGGTTTTGTCGGCGAAGAAAGCGGCGGCGAATTGACGGGGCACCCCACCTGGCTGGTCGACCCGATTGACGGTACGGCAAACTTTGCCCGAGGGTATCCGCAGTACGCCGTATCGATTGCCTTGTGTGTGGACCGGCAACCGGTGCTGGGTGTGACGGTGGATCCTTCCCGCCACGAAACCTTTAGCGCGGCAACGGGCCTCGGCGCGCACATGAACGGCGAGCGCCTGGTTTGTTCTGCAGCGCGCAGCGAGAGGGAATGCCTGGTTTCGACAGTGTTTCCAAAACCGGGGGCGTTGTTCATGGACGAATACCTGCGCGAGTTTGGTGCTGTCCTGAAAACCTTCGGCCAGGTTCGCAGAAGCGGCTCCATGGCGCTGGAACTCGCCTATGTGGCGGCTGGCCGCGCCGATGCCTTCTGGGAGCGCGGCATGGGCGCGTGGGACGCCGCGGCCGGGCTGGTGCTGCTGCGCGAAGCCGGCGCCACCATGCGGGCCATGGACGGCTTGCCGCTGTTGCAGAGCCGGATGCTGGTGGCGGGTAGCCCCGCTGGTGCGGCGCTGCTGGAAAAAATTCTCATGCATTACCCGGATGGCCCAAACCCTCCGACCCATTCATCCAACATGTCTGTCTGATACCTCCATGATTTTCCAATGGCGCATGGCGCTGGCTTCCCACTTTCCCGGCGTGCTGGTGTGCATGGTGATTGCATTGGCCGCAACTTTCATCTCCGAGCACTATGGTGGCCCCCAGTTACTCTATGCCTTGCTGATCGGCCTGGCGTTCCATTTTCTCAACAGCCACCCCAAGGCGGCCAAAGRCATCGGTTTTTGCGGCCGCACGGTGCTGCGCGTGGGGGTTGCGCTGTTGGGCGCCCGCATCACGTTTGCGCAAGTGGCCCAGCTGGGGGCTGGAACCGCAGTGGTCATTGTGCTGGCGGTGGTGTTGACGATTTTGCTGGGCGTGCTGCTGGCGCGCTGGCTGAAATGTTCGCGCGATGAAGGGCTGCTGTCAGGCAGCGCTGTGGCCATCTGCGGTGCGTCGGCGGCGCTGGCGGTGTCTTCGGTGTTGCCCCAGACGAAAGAAAACGAACGCTTCACGTTGCTGGCCGTGGTCGGTGTCACGGTGCTGTCAACGCTGGCAATGGTGGTCTATCCCTTCAGCCTGCAGGTGATCGGGCTCCTGCCGGGCCAGGCTGGCATCGTCCTGGGCGGCTCGATCCATGACGTGGCGCAGGTGGTGGCGGCTGGCATGATGCTCGGCCCGCAGGCTGGCGACACGGCCACCGTGGTCAAGCTGTTTCGCGTCATGATGCTGATGCCCATCGTGTTGCTGATGGCGGTGCTGTACCGCAACCACCCGGCCGTCAAGGTGCCCGAAACAGAGGTGCCGCTGGTGCCGGGCTTCCTGATTGCCTTTGTCGTGCTGGTCATGCTGGCCAGCGCTGGCCTCATTGCGACGCCGGTGGTTCAACTCGCCAGCGACACATCGCGCTGGATGCTGGTGACGGCCATTGCCGCTGCGGGTGTGAAGACCAGTTTTGAAGACTTGCTCAAGCTGGGCTGGAAGCCTGTGGCGCTGCTGCTGGCCGAGACCGTTTTTATCGTGGCCTTTGTGGTGGTCTCGGTGCTGCTGCTGAAACTCGGAATACCGTAAACCGAACGCGGCAACTTCGGTGGTTTAACCCAGCAAAGCCTGCGCAAATTCACGTGCGTTGAAGGTTTCCAGGTCTTCCAGCTGCTCGCCCACGCCGATGAAATACACCGACACCGGGCGCAGTGTGGGTGAGGCAATGGCGCGTTCGCGAGCCCACAGCGCAATCGCCGCCAGCACGCCGCCCTTGGCCGTGCCGTCCAGCTTGGTCACGATGAGGCCGGTCAGCTGCAATGTCTCGTCAAAGGCCTTGACCTGGGCCAATGCGTTTTGCCCGGTGTTGCCGTCAATGACCAGCAGCACCTCGTGGGGTGCGGTGGCATCCGCCTTTTGCACCACGCGTTTGATCTTGCGCAGCTCTTCCATCAGGTGCAACTGCGTCGGCAGGCGGCCGGCCGTGTCGACCAGCACCACGTCCTTGCCGCGCGCCTTGCCTGCGCTCACGGCGTCAAAACTCACGGCGGCCGGGTCGCCGCCTTCCTGGCTGACGATCTCTACCGTATTGCGGTCGGCCCAGACGCTGAGCTGCTCACGTGCTGCGGCGCGAAAGGTGTCAGCTGCTGCCAGCAGCACCGAAGCGCCCTCACTGGCCAGGTGCCGCGTGAGCTTGCCGATGGACGTGGTCTTGCCGGCACCGTTGACGCCGGTCACCATGATCACGGTGGGCTGGTACTGGCCAATCACCAAGGGCTGCTCCAGCGGCCTGAGCAGTTGGGTGATCGAGTCCACCAGCGCATTCTTGACGGCCACCGGGTGTGTCATGCCGCCTTCCTTGACGCGGCGCTTGACGTCAGCCAGCAGGTGTTCGGTGGCCTTGCTGCCGGCGTCGGCCATCAGCAGGGCGGTTTCCAGGTCTTCGTAAAGCGCATCGTCGATGCGGCTGCCGGTGAAAACCGTCGAGATGCTGGAGCCGGTCTTGCGCAGACCCGCCTGGAGCTTGCTGAGCCAGCGTTCCCGCTCGGGGGCTACGGCGCCCGGAACCGGAATGGCGATAGGGGTCACCAGCGCGCTGCCAATCAAACCTCCGCCCGCAGGGGCAGGCGTTGGCGCGGCTACGGGGTCCAGAGCGGATCCGCCGGCCGGGGAGGGCGCATCTGGCGCAGGAGACACCGGTGGGGCAGGAGGGGGGGATTTTTTCTTGAAAAAACTGAACATTGGGTATGCTTGCGGAGTCCTAGTGGGCTGTTGCACCGTTGCGGGGCAACGTACAGCGCCACACAGCTATTCTATGAAACACCCTAGGCAATCCCTTTTGACCTGTCCAGTACCCCTTCCCCACCCCGTTTTTCGCCTTTTCCACGCCCCGGCCGCCTTGCTGGCGCTGTGTCTGGCCGGCGGGGCCCTTGCGCAGGCGCCCGCGCCCGCACCGGCGGTGGAACAGTTCACGCTGGCCAACGGCCTCACGGTCATCGTCAAGCCGGACCACCGCGCCCCCACGGTGGCCCACATGCTGTGGGTGCGTGTGGGCTCCATGGATGAGGTCGACGGCACGTCGGGCGTGGCCCATGCGCTGGAACACATGATGTTCAAGGGCACGGCGAAGGTCAAACCGGGGGAGTTTTCAAAACGCATAGCCGCCCTGGGCGGACGCGAAAACGCGTTTACCGGCCGCGACAACACGGCCTACCACCAGCAGATTCCGGCCAGCAAGCTGGAAGACGTCATGCGCCTGGAGGCCGACCGTTTCACCGGCAACCAGTGGGCCGACGATGAATTCAAGCGCGAGATCGAGGTTGTCAAGGAAGAGCGGCGCCTGCGCACCGAAGATTCGCCGCGCGCGATGCTGTACGAGCAGCTGACCGCCATGACGTTTACCGCCTCGCCTTACCGGCGCCCGGTGGTCGGCTGGATGAGCGACATCGAGGCCATGACACCTGACGATGCGCGCGATTTTTACCGCCGCTGGTATGTGCCTGCCAATGCTGCCGTGGTTGTCGCCGGGGATGTCGACGTCGCCCAGGTCAAAAAGCTGGCAGAAAAATACTATGGCGGCATCCCCGCGCACGCTGTCCCCGTGCGCAAGCCGCGTGCTGAGCCCGTACAGGCCGGTGTGCGCCGCATGGACTTCAAGGCGCCGGCCAGCCAGGCCTATGTCAGCATGGTTTTCAAGGTGCCCAAGCTCGAGCCGGCAGACCTGGCCACGCCGGCCGCTGGCGCCAGCCGCGACGCGCTGGCCTTGACCGTGCTGGCCGCGGTGCTGGACGGCTACACCGGCGCCAGGCTTGACCGCGCGCTGGTGCAGCAGTCCCGCGTGGCCGACAGTGCCGGTGCATCCAATGGGCTGATGGGCCGGGGGCCGCAGGTCTTTTCGCTCGATGGTGTGCCCGCTGCCGGCAAGACCGCCCAACAGGTGGCCGACGCGCTGCGCGAGCAGGTGGCCAAAGTGGCACGCGAAGGCGTGAGCGAGGCCGAACTGAACCGCGTCAAGACGCAGTGGGTGGCCAGCGAGACCTACAAGCTCGACTCGGTGTTTAACCAGGCGCGCGAACTCGGCTCCCACTGGGTGCAGGGCCTGCCGCTGGATGCCAGCGAACGCATCATTGCCGCCCTGCGCAGCATCACGGGCGCCGAGGTGCAGGCCGTGGCCGCGAAATATTTTGGCGACGACCAGATGACGATGGCAACGCTGTTGCCACAGCCGCTGGACCCGAACCGCAAGCCGCGCCAGGGCACTGCGCCCGCCGGTGACCTGCAGCGTTGAGCTGCGCCCACGTATCCGAAAATGGTTGTTCATATGATTGCTATTAAAACGATAGCTGCTTGCGCCCGTCGTATGGGCGCCGCAGGCATTTTTGGCTTGTTTTTTCACTCGATCGCGATGGCCGCGCTGCCCATCCAGCACTGGACGCAGCCGAACGGCGCCAAGGTTTACCTGGTCGAAAGCCCGGCGATTGCCATGCTGGATGTGCAGATCGACCTGGATGCCGGCAACCGGCGCGACCCTGCCGACAAAGCCGGCCTTGCCAGCATGATGGCCGGCCTGCTGGAAAAAGGCGTGCGTGCCAGCAATGGCTTGGGGCCGGAGGTCCTTTGTGGAGGGCTGTGTGTTCCGGACCCGGCACTCGACGAAAATGCGCTCAGCGAAGCCTGGGCTGATCTGGGCGCGCAGTTCAATGCCGGCACCACGTCCGACCGCCTGAGCTTTTCACTGCGTACCCTGACCGACCCGGCGCTGCTGGACAAAGCCACTGCGCTGGCCGCGCGTGAGATCGCCGAGCCAGCATTTCCCGACACCGTGTGGCAACGCGAACGTGCACGCCTGCAGGCGTCGATCCGCGAGTCCTATACCCGCCCGGCCAGCGTCGCCAGCCGCGCCTACACACCGGCGGTGTACGGCACGCATCCCTACGGCTATGAAGTCACGGAAGAAAGCCTGGCCCGCATCAGCGTGGCCGACATGCGTGCCCTACACGCAGCGGGCGTCACGGCTTGCCGCGCGCGCATCAGCATGGTGGGCGCCGTGACGCGCGCACAGGCCGATGCTATCGCCACAAAATTGCTCTCGCGCCTGCCGCAAACGGCTTGCGCCAGCCTGCCGCCGCTGCCAGCCGTGGCTGAGGTCGCGCCGCTGGCTGCACCGGTGGAAAAACGCATCCCTTTTGCATCCGCGCAGGCGCAGGTGCTGATCGGCCAGCCGGGCTACAAACGCTCGGACCCAGACTACTTCGCCCTGACGGTGGGCAACTACATCCTGGGCGGCGGCGGTTTTGTCTCGCGCCTGACCCAGGAAGTGCGTGAAAAGCGCGGTCTGACGTACGGCGTGTCGAGCTACTTCTCACCGGCCCTGCACGCGGGCGCCTTCACCATCAGCATGCAGACCCGGCCTGACCAGGCTGCGCAAGCCGTGGACCTGGTGCGCAAAGTGGTGGCTGACTTTGTCGCCAACGGCCCGCTGGAGACCGAACTCAAGGMGGCGAAGGACAACCTGGTGGGCGGCTTTGCCTTGCGCATTGACAGCAACCGCAAGCTCCTTGACAACGTGTCGAGCATTGCCTGGAACGACCTGCCGCTGAACTACCTCGATACCTGGACGCAGCAGGTCGACAAGGTCACCGTGGCCGACGTCAAGGCGGCTTTTGCGCGCAAGCTGCAGCCGGAAAAAATGGTCACTGTTATCCTTGGCGCCGCACCATGAAGTACACGCCCGCTCCTACCCCAACACCTGCCAGCCCCAAAAACCCCCGTGCCAAAAGTGGCAAGGTGGTGGCCCGCAAAACCGTTCCCCCAGGTGAAATCCGCATCATCGGCGGCTTGTACAAACGCACCAAATTGCCGGTGCCCAACAAGCCGGGCCTGCGGCCCACGCCCGACCGCGTGCGCGAAACCCTTTTCAACTGGCTGGGCCAGGACCTGACAGGCTGGCGCTGCATCGACGTGTTTGCCGGCACCGGTGCGCTGGGCTTTGAGGCCGCTTCGCGCGGGGCGGCCGATGTGCTGCTGTGCGAGCAGGACCCCGCGCTGGCGCAGCAGCTCAAGACGGTGCAGGCAAAGCTCAAGGCTGACATGTGCCGCATTGAGCGGGGCGACGGGCTGAGCGCCTTGAAACGCGTTGCGCCTGGCAGCCAGCAACTGGTGCTGCTCGACCCGCCGTTTGAGTCAACGGTGTACGAAGCCACCCTCAAAGCTGCAGCGCAGGCCATCGGCCCGACCGGGCTGGTCTATCTGGAGGCCCCCAAACCCTGGACCGACGAAGAATTGGCACCCCTGGGTCTGCAGGTGCACCGCAGCGGCAAGGCCGGCGCCGTGCATTTCCACCTTCTGGCCGCTCTGGGTACACCGGCGGACTGAAGCGCCGACCGGCCTTGCCTGCCTCGTGGTTACAGGGCGGGAATTGACGGGCCAAAGGGCGGGCCGGGCATAATTCCCCTATGGCCACCCCCCGCACCGCTGTTTATTCCGGCACGTTTGACCCGTTCACACTGGGCCACGACGACGTGGTGCGCCGCGCTGCCGGGCTTTTTGACCGGCTTGTCATTGCCGTGGCCACCGCCCACCACAAAAAAACGCTGTTTACGCTGGATGAGCGCGTCGCGCAGGTGCGGGCCGCAACTCAGGGCATCGCTGGGGTCACGGTGCTGCCATTTGACGGCCTGATCATGGATTTCTGCGCTGCGCAAAAGGCCTCAGCCGTGGTGCGCGGCGTCCGCAACGTGACTGACTTTGACTACGAAGCGCAGATGGCAGCCATGAACCGCAAGCTTCGCCCTGAGGTGGAAACGGTGTTTCTGCTGCCCGATGCGCCGCTGCAATGCATCAGCAGCACGCTGGTACGCGAGATCAGCAAGCTGGGCGGTGATGTCGGCGAGATGGTGAGCCCGGCGGTGGCGGCTGCCCTGGGGGCGGCACACCAGGCGGTTAAAGCCGGCAAGGGGAGCTGACATGGCCCTGATGATCACCGACGAGTGCATCAACTGCGACGTCTGCGAACCCGAATGCCCCAACCAGGCGATCTACCTGGGCAAGGAAATCTACGAGATCGACCCGCACAAATGCACCGAATGCGTGGGCCATTTCGATGAGCCCCAGTGCGTGCAGGTCTGCCCCGTCGCCTGTATCCCCATCAACCCGCAGCACATCGAAACGCGGGAAACCCTGTGGGAAAAATACCAGCGCCTGCAGGCTGTTGTTCCGGTGGTCACGGCTCGCTGACCTGGGGTGCTGGTTTCTGGTTTTCAGGCCCGGTGCGGCTCTGAAGGCATAAATTCACAATCAAATATGCCTCCAGGCCAATAGGGACGGGCGCAAGCAGCTATAAAAACAGTAGCGCCCATCTTCCGTGTGTGAGGCTGGCGCGGCGGTGTCAGTCTTCGCTTTCCGTCTTCGGTTCCACCTTGCGCGGTGGCTTGGGCCGCGGCGGCGTGCTGGTGTGGATCATCATCGTGGCTTTTTCCATCTCGCCTTTGAGTAGCTCCGGCACGGCTTTCAGGCAGCGGTCAATGCATTCCTCAATGGCCGTGCGGTGCTCTGCCGACGGTTTTTTCAGCACCCAGTTGATGACTTCAGCCTTGACGCCCGGATGGCCCACGCCGATGCGCAGGCGCCAGTAGTCGGGCGTGCCCAGCTGCGCGTGGATGTCGCGCAGGCCGTTGTGGCCGGCGTGGCTGCCGCTGAACTTGAGCTTGACCTGGCCGGGCACGATGTCCATTTCATCGTGCGCCACCAGCACCTCTTCTGGCGCTACCTTGAAGAACCGGGCAAGGGCAGCCACGGATTTACCCGAGACATTCATGAAGGTCAGCGGCTTGAGCAGCCAGACATTCTGGCCGTTGATCGTGACGCGTGCCACTTGGCCGTGGTAGCTCTTGTCGAGGCTGAGCGGTGCTTTCAGTTCGCGCGACAGCGCGTCAATCCACCAGAAACCGGCGTTGTGACGGGTGGCTTCGTATTCGGGGCCTGGGTTGCCCAAGCCTACAAACAATTTAATCATTCGGAAGTTTCCATAAATCCAATTCTAGGGTGCATGGCCGCACGCAGCGGAGCGAACACCCGGCGTTCGCCAGTGCCTGGAATTCTCATGCACTGGAGTGCATTCCGGTGTCCTGTGCGCTGTGCGTCTTGCCCTGCATCCCTGGAATTGAATTTCTGAAAACTTCCATTCCGGGGAGCACCATCAAGAAAAACGGCCCTTGTCCTGCGAGAGGACAAGGGCCGTGAGCCTTTTCAGGCCTGTGCCGGAAGTGGATTACTTCTTGGCGGCAGGCTTGGCGGCGTCGGCCTTGGC
>NZ_JBFUBD010000040.1:0-20874 GCF_056405935.1 Polaromonas sp. P1_E3 | reverse complement strand
CGTTCGACGAGTACTGGAAGCAGCCCGGAATCTATGCGGAGGGGTTCTACCATCACCTCAAGAATGTGGCGACAGTCCATATGTCTTCCTGGTATGACGTCTATACGCGCACCGCAGCCGAAAATTACATCAGCCTCAAGAAACTCGGCGCGCCGGTGCAACTTGTTTTTGGTCCGTGGGTGCATGGAAACAGGTGGTTGACCTATTCAGGCGATGTGGACTTCGGCGAAGAATCCACTTTTGGCCATCACGTTGCCGAAAGCTTTCTGGAGGCACGCCTCAAATGGTTTGACCGCTGGCTCAAAGGCCTTCCGGCCGCCGAAGACAACGGCACCGTGAGGCTGTTCGTGATGGGCGGCGGCTCCGGCAGGAAAAACAGCGAGGGCCGGCTTGACCATGGTGGAACCTGGCGTTCCGAGCAGGACTGGCCGATTCCGGATACGCAGTGGAAGCCCTACCATCTTCACGTTGAGCGTTCGCTGTCTCTGTCTCCTCCAGAGAGACATCACGGTGCGCTGGCGTATCGGTTTGACCCCAAAAATCCGGTGCCCACCTTGGGCGGCAGCGTGGTTTCACGCCCGCCCGGCATACTGGCCGGGGCATTTGACCAGACGACCGATGAGCGCTTCTTTGGTTGCGCAGAACCGTTTTACCCGCTGGCCCACCGTGAAGATGTGCTTGCCTTTTCGACCGAACCCTTGGCAGAGGATGTTGAGATTACAGGGCCGGTGGTAGCGAATTTGTGGATATCCTCCGACTGCCCGGACACGGACTTCACCGTCAAGCTGATCGATGTGTATCCGCAAAGCGAAGACTACCCAAAGGGTTTCGCCATGAACCTCACTGACGGGATTTTGCGCGTGAGGTACAGGGACTCATGGGAGCACCCGGAGCTGATGACGCCGGGAACGGTGTACCCCATCCGCATTGAGGCGTTTCCGACAAGCAACCTGTTCAAGGCGGGGCATCGCATCCGGGTAGACATTTCGAGCAGCAACTTCCCGCACTTTGACGTCAACCCGAATACTGGAGACCCCGAGGCGCAGGCAACGACGAGCAGGACGGCGCTCAACAAGGTGTACATGAGCAGCCAGCATCCATCGCATGTGGTGCTCCCTGTGATCCCGAAGCGTTCTCAGTAGTGGCTGCAGCGCACCCCACCAGGTGCGCTGCCGCTAATCGGCAGAGGCGTCGGAGCGACGATACCCGAGCTCAACCGAAAGGTCGTAGGCCGCCGCGCACAGCGGCTTGGCCAGTTTCTCCAGCCCTTTGGCCGTAATGCGGCTTGAAGGAATGGAGATCGCCATGGCGGCGATGACTTTTGATGTCCCGTCGCGCACCGGTGCCGCCACGGACAGCACCTCATTCGTGATTTCGCCCAGGGAAGTGGCGTAACCCTGCTTGCGGATCTTGATCAGCTCCTCGTTCCATTTGGCGCGCTGAACGATGGTGTTGGGCGTGAACTTCTGAAAGTCCTGTGCGAAAAATTCGTTCAGAAACTCTGCGGGGGCATAGGCCAGCAGGACTTTGCCCGAAGCACCGCCATGAAGGGGCCGCCGCATGCCGACGGACCCATGGATACGTACATCATGGGTGGAGTCCCATCGGGCCACGGAGACGGATTCAAAGCCGTCACGGACGCGGATCTGGACAATCTCGTTGAATTTGCTGGCCAGCTGCTGAAGATACTTGCTGGCCTGCCTGACCAGGCTGACCTGCTCGTCGGCAGCCAGGCCTACAAGCAATGCGTTGTAGCCGAGATGGTAGGTCGCCGCATCACCTGATCGCTGCACGAAACCACGCCGCTCCAGCGTGCTCAAAAGGCGGAACGCCCTGGCTTTGGTAATTTCAGATCTTTTGGAAAGCTCGGTCACACCCAGGCCGGGGTTCTGGGCTACAAGCATCAATAAGCCGAGTGCTTCATCTACCGACGCTACGTTATAGTCCATTGCCTTTTGCCGCTGGCTTACTTCAACGGGTATGTTTGAGTTAGCGAAGCATTCTACCGTCAGGGCYCAGTACGATGATGTCGACATARGWCGAGCCCGAGTGATTTRTCGGRGAAAAATTSACAGAGAATCCGCCGAGATTCAGATCCCTCAATGATTCCAGGGAACGTTTCAGTTTTGCGGAAGTGGGATTCGGCCCCGCGCGTTTCAGGCCTTCGGCCAGCACCCTTGCCGCAATGTACCCTTCGGTCACCGCCAGATTCAAATCAGATCCTGGTGCGCCGAATTTCTTGTGATCTTCCTGCATCTCCCTGATGAGCGTGGAGGTTTTGCTCGACGGATCAGGCACCACCAGCGCTATGCCCAAGCCGTAGGCGGCCTGCTTGCCGATTCTTTTCACGACCGCGGCACCGTCGGTGACCGAAAGGGCGACGACAAACGCCGAACTTCCACCCTGACGGAAATTCTTGTAGAACTCGGCGGTTGCGGCACTCGTCGCCACGGCAATAACCGCGTCGGGTCTGGCCTTGAGAATCGTGGCGACCGCTTCACTGACATTGGTTGTGCCGTATTCGTAGCTCGCACTGCCCGAGAGCTGAAGGTTTTTCCCCTTGATCGCGTGTAGAGCCCGGTCGTAACCTTCAATGCCAAACGGGCTCTTCTCGTAAAGAACGGCGATGCGCTTGTGCCCGATGATGCTCATGTGAGACACAATCTTTTGCACCTCCTGGGCATAGTTGGCGCGCGTGTGAAAAATCCAGGGATTCACCGGCTGATGGAGCGAGACAGCGCCTGTTCGCGGCCCGACCAACGGGATGCCGGCCGCAGCCAGTACTTTTTCCTGAACCAGCGCTTCAACAGGCGCGGTTCCAGAAAATCCGACCAATGCAACAGGCTTTTCTTCCTGGATGATTTCCCGCGTTTTTTCCACCGAGTCCGGCCCGTCCGGCCCCCGGTCTCTGGTGACGAGTTTCAGCTTCGCACCGTTAACGCCACCCCGGTCGTTGACGACATCAAAATACAGTTGCACGCCCAACTTGACCTGGCTTGCCGCGGAATTCGGGTCTTTAAGCTGGCCGATCTGGCCGATCACGATGTCTTGCGGAGCGGATGAGGCAACAGCACAAACTGTTCCCAGAATGCCTGTACTGATCCAATGTTTAAGTGACATACCCATGCTTTCCAAAATGATGGAGCCCCTCTAAGGCGTTCCTGTTGTCCATGACAAAAGCCCGCCGGAGGCGGGCTTTGCGTACCAGCTATTTACACCAATGCCAGGGCTCAGAAGTTGTGCTGGATGCCCACGCCGTAAACGCGGACCACGTCATTGGCGACCCGGYTGTTGGGATCGTTCCGGTCGTAGAAGGCATACAGCGACGTGCGGTTGCTCATCTTGTAGGARTAGCCCGCCTGAAAGCGCTTGAGCTTGSCSGCMGGATCGCTCTGCACRTCCTTGCGGATGTAGTTGGCCATGACCTTGCTGCTGGGCGTGAGGTCCCAGGAAGCGCCGATCATCTGCGCATCCACCTTGCTGCGCGACAGCGCATTGCCCTGAAAGTTGTCGCGGTTGTAAACCGCCCAGGCCCGGATATCGCCGAAGTCGTAGGAGCCCACCAGCATCCACTTGTTCTTGAAATCATTGAGCAGCGCGCCGCCGCGCTTGCTGTCGGTTCCATAACCCACCCCCAGGCCCAGCGGGCCGCCGCCTTCGCCGTAGCTCAGCGAGACATCGGTCTGCTTGTAGTCGCTYTCAAAGCGGATCGGGCCGGCCGSCGCTTCCGTCAGGCCTTCACCATTGAAGTAGTGGCCGGCGCGGAAAACGAAGTTGCTGACCACYGGGCTGGCGTAGCCGATCGCGTTGGACACCCGGGTGCGCGCGTTGAAGATGGAGGAGCCGATCGCGGTGGCGCCGGCATCGTGGATGACGTACTCCACGTTGCGCCCCAGGATCGCATAGATCGGCGTGCGGCTGGGMGCGGCCGAGTCGATGCGCCCGATGTTGACCACGCCGAAGTCGCCGCTGATGCCGACATAGGAGTTGCGGTACATCGGCGAGGTCGTCGCCCCGGTGTCCGAAGAGATKGCAGCCTCGATCCCGAAGAGGGCCTTGAGGCCCCCGCCCAGGTCCTCGGTTCCCTTGAAGCCGAACCGGGACGCGTTGCCCGTGATGAGCGTCTGCGAGACCGGGCCGGTCTTTGAGTTCTCAAAGCTCGTGTCCACCCTCCCGTAGACCGTTACCGTGCTTTGCGCCAGCGCGGCAACAGGTGCTATTGCGGTTATTGCACCGGCGCCAATCGCCGCCAGGCAAGCTATCTTGAATTTCATTTCTCACTCCTGAAAAGTCTTGTAAATGGCGGGGAATCAACCACCGCCGCGTAGATGCTCATGGGCGAAATCCGCCCAGGTCTTTCCTGCTTCCCTCCTCGCCGACCGTCATAAATCCTGAAAACTCGCTTGCTTTTTTGTATTGACTAGCGATACACTGTATCAAACAGCGTTACAACTAGATCATGAAGCGGTGATGACTGTCAAGAAATTTCGCGGCGCTGTTGCCGCGAATGCACAAGGTGAAAGCTGGCAAGGGCATTGGTTGGCCCCTAAATTGCGAGCAGTTGTGCGAACGTGACGTATCGGCGGGAGGCCTCCCGCAGACTGGAGTTTTTGATGAAAGTGACGTGCAATAGGGGACCTGTTGCGGCCTACCCGGGTGGAGGCCGCGGGCTCGAGCGAAGCGGCATGCGATATGAGGGGTTGGCCCTTGTCGCGGTCAGTGATAAGGACACCATCTGATGTTTGGCCCCATATTCCAGCGGATGCGCGACAGCCTCATCGTCGTGGCGCTGATGTCCGCCATCGCGTTTACGGGCATTCACCTCATTGGCGATCCCATACACCTGCTTGTCAGCCCGAATGCTTCTACCGAAGAAGTAGAGGCCGCAGCGCGCACCTTGGGGCTGGACCGGCCGATCTACGAGCAATACGCACTGTTTGTGAAACACGCTGCCGAGGGAGACCTTGGTCGATCGTTTGTTTTCAACCGGCCGGCACTGGGCATTGTTCTGGAGCGCATGCCTGCAACCCTGGAGATGGCGTTTGTCGCGCTGATACTGGCGCTGGCCATCGGCATTCCTCTCGGGCTCGTCGCGGGCTTGATGCCGGACTCCTGGGTTCACAAGMTCATTGCCGGATTTTCAATCGCGGGGGTCACCATTCCCACGTTCTGGAAGGGGCTCATCCTCATCCTCATCTTTTCCGTGAACCTTGGATGGCTTCCATCCGGCGGGCGGGGCGATACCGAACAGCTCTTCGGTGTGGCCTTCAGCTTCCTGACCTGGGATGGCCTCAAGCACATGATTCTTCCGGCGACGACCCTTGCCATATTCCAGATCGCGATGGTGATTCGCCTGACAGAAACTGGAACCCGCGACGTGGTGCAACAGGAATACGTGCGGTTTGCGCGCGCAAAAGGCGTGTCCGGGTTGAGGCTCCTGGTGAGGCACATTGCCCCGAATGTGATGATCCCCGTCGCTACCGCCGTCGGGCTCGAGTTTGGCCACCTCATCGCTTTTTCCGTTGTGACCGAATCAGTCTTTGCGTGGCCGGGCATGGGAAAACTCATCATTGATTCGATCCTGCATCTCGACAGGCCGGTCGTCGTGGCCTACCTGATGGTCACCGTCCTTCTGGTGGTCTCCATCAACCTCCTGGTTGACCTCCTGTACGTGATCCTTGATCCCCGGCTCAGAGCCCGCAGCAAATAAAAATGAGGTGACCCCATGATCCAGACCGAATCATTGAATCCGGAAGAAGAGCGGGCGAGCCCGCCGGCGCCGCAGCCGGTGCAAACCCCCTGGGGCCGCATCCGGCGGCAATTCCTGCTCAGCAAAATTGCGTTGGTAGCGCTTGTGGTCTTCGGGCTGCTGCTCATCGTGGCACTGGGCGCGCCGCTTTTCTCGCCGCAGAATCCGTACGACCTGGCCTCCGTATCCATCGTGGACGCCGAACTCATTCCGGGTGCGCGCAGCGAAGTGAGCGGAATGCTGCACGTCCTCGGCACCGACGGGGCCGGGCGCGACCTGATCAGCGCGATCTTCTACGGGCTTCGCATCAGCATGGCGGTCGGCCTTCTGAGTGCACTGGCCGCACTTTGCATCGGAACAACAGTGGGGCTGACGGCCGCCTATTTTGGCGGGCGTGTGGATTCATTTTTCATGCGCATCGTCGACTTGCAGCTGAGCCTGCCGGCCATCCTGATCGCCCTGGTGCTTCTGGCGTCGCTGGGCCAGGGCGTCGACAAGACCCTGCTGGCCCTGATCATTGTTCAATGGGCTTACTACGCCCGCAACGTGCGTGGGGCTGCGCTGGTGGAGCAACAGAAGGAGTATGTGGAGGCCGCGATGGGGCAAGGCCTGCCTCCCAGGCGGATCATGTTCCGGCACGTGCTGCCGAACTGCATGGGAACGCTGATCGTCACCGGCACCCTGCAGACGGCGCATGCCATCAGCCTGGAAGCCACCATGAGCTTCCTGGGCATAGGGCTTCCGCAGACAGAACCTTCGCTGGGCTTGCTGATTGCCAACGGGTTCGAGTACATGCTCACGAACAAGTACTGGATCTCTGTCTATCCCGGGCTGGCCCTGGTGCTATTGGTGGGGTCGATCAACCTGATCGGTGACCGGCTGCGCGTTGTCTTCAACCCCAAGCTGGATCAGGTATGAGCACAAGTGCATTGACGGTGAATGGTCTTCAGACCCACTTCGAGACAAAGGCCGGTGTCGCCAGGGCGGTGAACGACGTCTCCTTCTCGGTCGGGCAAGGGGAGATAGTTGCTTTGGTCGGAGAGTCGGGATCGGGGAAGTCCGTGACGGCGATGTCCCTGATGAACCTGGTGGACCCTCCCGGCCGGATCGTTGCCGGTGAAATTCTCCTTCGGGGAAATAACCTGCGCGCCGCCTCCGCCCGCGAATGGAACAGGATTCGGGGCAAAGAGATGGCGATGGTTTTCCAGGACCCCATGATGTCGCTTAACCCCGTCATCCGGGTGGGAGACCAGCTCACGGAAACCATCCGGATTCACCACAAGGTGTCGCCCTCAGACGCCAGGGAACGGGCATGCGCCGCGCTGGCCGCGGTGGGAATACCGGCGCCGGCCGAGAGGATGCGCGCCTATCCGCATGAGCTGTCCGGTGGCATGCGCCAGCGCATTGCCATCGCCAACGCCATCGTCAATGAGCCGGCCGTGATCATCGCCGACGAGCCGACAACCGCGCTCGACGTCACGATCCAGGCGCAGATCCTCTACCAGATCCGCAAGCTGACAAAAGAGCGCGGAACGGGACTGGTATGGATCACGCACGACCTGAGTGTGGTGAAAGACCTGGCCGACTACGTGTGCGTGATGTATGCCGGCCGCATCGTCGAAAAAGGCGCGGTCGCTGACGTGATCAGGTCGCCGAGACACCCTTACACGCGCGGCTTGATCGACTCATTGCCCAAGTCTCAGGACCGAGGCTCCCTGCTCAAGCCCATTCCCGGAAGTACGCCGCCCTTGCTCAATCTGCCGTCCGGTTGCGCGTTCGCGCCCCGCTGCAGCCGGGCAACGCAAGCATGCACCAAGATGCCCGGCCTGACCCGGACAGATGACCGGGAGTTTCTTTGCTTTCACCCCTACACAGGCCACAACGCATGACCACGATCCTTGAAGCGGCCAATGTCTCGAAACGGTTTGGTGCCGCACAAACCTGGAGCGGGCAACTGGCGCGCAAATTGAAGCTGGCCCGCAAGGCACCCAAACAGGTGTCCGCAGTGAGTGACGTCAGTCTGCAGATCGAGGCGGGAGAGGTCGTCGGCCTGGTGGGTGAGTCGGGCTGCGGCAAATCGACCTTCGGGCGGATTGTGGCGGGCATTCTGGAACCGTCCAGCGGCGACGTTGTAGTTCACCAGGTGCCGGGCAAGCCCTATCTTGCGGATGTCCATCGAAACGTCCAGATGGTGTTTCAAAATCCCTATGGCTCGCTCAATCCGCGGCTGCGTGTGGACCAGCTCCTGAGCGAGGCGGCCATCTATCACGGGCTGGTTTCCGCCAAGGACAAAGACTCATTTGTGCGGGGCCTCCTGGAGCAGGTAGGCCTGGACGCCAGTTACGGCGAACGCTATCCGCACCAGTTTTCGGGGGGGCAGCGCCAGCGAATCGCCATTGCCAGGGCGCTGGCCCTGAAGCCTTCGCTGGTCGTCTGTGATGAGGCTGTTTCCGCGCTTGACGTGTCCATCCAGGCGCAGGTGCTCAATCTTTTCCAGAAGCTGCGGCGCGAGCAGAACCTTGCCTACCTGTTCATCAGCCACAACCTGGCCGTGGTGGAGTACCTGGCTGACCGTGTGGCAATCATGTACCTTGGCCGCATCGTGGAGCTGGCCAAAACGGAAACGCTCTTCAGCCAGCCCAACCATCCCTACACGAAGGCGCTCATTGCCGACGCGCCGCGCATGGATGCAAAACCGCTGACCTACCGGCCGATCGCGGGCGAGATGCCGAGCCCGATGAACGTGCCCAGTGGCTGCGCGTTTCATCCGCGGTGTCCACATGTCATGCCCATTTGCCGGGAGGTCCGGCCGGCCCTGATTGAAGTCGCGCCATCGCAAATCTCGGCCTGCCACCTGAATACCACCACGCCAAAAGCCGCGGAGCCCTGACACCAGGGTGCCGTTTTGGAGGGAGGGTCTAGCAGGAGGGCTGGTGCGCCGCGCATTCCCGAGGCATCATCACGCCATGCCCTCCACACCCGCATCACCCGCCCACCAGGGCCGCGTCTTCGGCTCACCCTGGGGGGGCATTTACGCCACAGAGATGCAAAGTGCGCGCCACTTCGGCCGCCACTGGCATGCGGTGTATGGCGTGGGGTTGATGGAGCAGGGCGCGCAAAGCTCGGCCAGCGGGCGCGGGCCGGTCGATGCGTATGCGGGCGACGTCATCATGTGCAACCCCGGCGAAGTGCATGACGGCCGGCCGCTGGGGGGGCCTTCGCGCCGCTGGCGCATGGTGTATTTTGAGCCGGCGGCCATCGCCTCGGTGCTGGCAGATGGACCAGATGCGTCGGACGCCGCGCAGGCCACCGGCGTTGAACTCACGCATCCCGTCGCGCAAGACGTCCGCCTGCGCAGTGCGCTGCAGCAGCTGCTCGGCCGCCTGCAGCAATGGGACGCCGGTACGGTCTGCGGCGGCGCGGCGGCCCTGGCCTGTGAGGAGTCGCTGGTTCGCGCCTGTGCCCTGCTTCTGCACCGCCATGCCGTGTTGCCTGCCGCGCCATCGCAGGTTTCATCGCGCACATCAGCGCCTTCATCGTCTTCACCAGAGCTGCAGCGCGCCCGCGACCATCTGGCCGCTGGGCTGCTGGCCCCGCCCACGTTGACGGAGCTGGCGCACACGGCGGGGTTCAGCAAGTTCCAGCTGCTGCGCCGTTTTGAAAAAGCCTTTGGCCTCACGCCCCACGCCTGGCTGCTGCAGCAGCGTGCCGAGCACGCGCGCGGCCTGATCCGCAGCGGCGCCGGGCTGGCGCAGGTGGCCGCGGCCTGCGGCTTTGCCGACCAGAGCCACATGACGCGGCTGTTTGCGCGCCAGTTTGGCTTCACGCCCGGCGCCTGGCAGCAGGCCATGAATAAGACCCCGCTGCAATAACGTTCAAGACAGCGTGCGCGCGCGGCGGCATGCTGGCCGCTGTTTTCATTTCTCACGAGGCAGCTGCGCATGTTCTTTCGCCATTCCCCGGCCATCTGGGCCGATTACCCCGAGCTGGTACCTGGCGTGCTGGCCGCCACCGGCATCACAGCCGATGCAGACGTTTCCGGCCAGGTCGACCGCTTCAACGCGATGGCTGCCGCCCGCCTTGCCAACAGTGCCGAAGGCGAGCTGCCCGAAGTGCAGGCCTGGCGCCGCACGTTTTCAAAAATGGGTTTCAAGCCCACGCAGTACCGCTGCGCGTCTGAATCACTGCTGCGCCGCTTTCGCAAGGAGGGCGCGCTGCCGCAGCTGCACCCCCTGGTTGACCTGTGCAACGCCGTGTCGATCGCGTTCGCCATTCCCATCGCCGTGTTTGATGCAGCGAAGGTCGCGCAGCAGCTGGAGGTGCGCTACGCCACCGGCGCTGAAAGCTACCAGGCCTTCAGCGGCGAAACAGAACACCCCGAGCCGCATGAAGTGATCTTTGCCGACGCGGCCCAGCCCCCCTCCGCCCACGCGCGCCGCTGGACGCACCGGCAAAGCGGCCTCTCGGCCGTCAGTGCCGGCACGCAGCGTGTGCTCATCGTGGCCGAGGCCCTGCACGCCACGGCGGCCGACGATGTGCGCCAGCTCATCAGCACACTCGCCGCCGAGCTGGCGGCCGTCTGGCCGGCTGTGCCCGTTACCGCGGTTCTCAGCAGCAGCGCGCCGCAGTTTGATTTTCCGGGTGGGTAAGGTCGCAAGGTCTGATGGAGGTCTTTTCAGGCCATTTTCAGGCGTCAAAAGTGGCTGCGGCCCAATAAGGACGTGCGCAAGCAGCTATTAATTTGGTAGCAGAAAGTCGTGCAGCCCTGGATGCTGGAGCAGGGCATGACATCACCAGAAGCTAGAAGCGAATGTCCACCACCGAACCTTTGCTCACCGCCGACGAAATGGCCAGCGACCATTTGAAGCGCTCGCAGATCCGCTTCGTCAAAAACAGCCCCAGGCCCCGGCCGCCGCCGGGCTTCATGGACGTCTGCAAGGCCGCGCTGTAGCTGCGCGCGGCCTCCACCGGGTCGAAGCCTTCGCCGGAGTCGCTTACCCGCAGCCTCTGCGGCGTGAGGCTGACTGTGACGTCGCCCTTCTGCGTGTTCTCGGCCGCATTCCTCAGCAGGTTGGCGATGACGATCCTGACCATCGCTTCCGGCGCCTCGACGGAAAGGCTCACGCATTCGACCAGCACAAAGCGCGCGGGCTTGAAGGCCAGCAGGTGCTCATGGTCCTGCATCAGCTCCTGCAGTATCAGGTCGACCCGGGTCGTCTCCACCTTCGCGTTGCCGTCCGGCTCGCGCGACAGGTAAAGCAGCGCGCCCATGGTTTCGGTCAGGTTGTCGACCGTGCCGCGAATCCGGTCCAGCGGCCCTTTGGCCTGTGCGGGAAGGGTCTGCCTGGCCAGCACGTCCACCGCGCCGCTGATCACCGCGACCGGGGTACGGAACTCATGGCTGGCCTGGTCCAGCAGGCTGCGTTCCCGTTCGATAAAGCGCTCCACCCTTTCAAGGTGGCGATTGACCTGCATCGCGATGTCGTGCAGTTCCGCCTGCGGGTAATCGACCGACAGCCGCTGCGACGGCTGCTCCGGGTCCAGCGCTGCCATTTTTTGCGCCAGGTCGCGCGCCGGCTTGCGCAGGCTGCCGTGTAGCCACAGCAGCGTGGCGCCCACCAGCACCAGGTTGACCAGCACGAAGATCAAGCCCCCGATGCCGAACTTGTTCTGCAGTTGTTCGAGGTCCGTGATGTCGATGACGGTGATCACGCGGCCGTCTGCGACCGGTGTGACCAGGGCCGCGTAGTCGTGCCCGTCAAACTTGTCCAGGTCCTGTTCGCTGTAGAACCCGGCGGGCAGCGTGGCCAGGTAGGCCGGCATGTCGGTGGGCAAGGCCGCGCCGTTCTTGAGGTGCCACCCCATGTAGCTGCCCTTCGTAGGCAAAACCACAGGTTTGTTGCCCGTGCTGGTGGCAATGTAATGCTGGGTGGTTGATTGAAGTATCTGCTCCCACACGGGGTGGATGATCATCACCTGGCTAAAACCCACCGAGAGGCTGACCCCCAGCGCCAGCAGCGCGCCGAAAGCGACAAACAGCGCGCTGATGCGCCAATGCAGGTCAAACATGCGCGGTTTATTCGCCATCCTGCACCCGCAGGCTGTAGCCCTGCCCAAGCACCGTGCGCAGGATTTTCCGGGCGCCTTCGCTATCGACCTCTTTGCGCAGCAGGTGCATGTGCGACCTCAGGATGTCCTTGTCCAGGGTGCGCCCGCCCCAGATCTGCGACTCCAGGTGTTCACGGCTCACGATGTGCGGCGAGCGGCGCATCAGGATCTCCAGTATCTGCCGTTTGATCGGTGACAGCGACAGTTCGCGGTCACCCCGGGTCACGACCAGCGACTGCAGGTTGAAGCGCAGGTCGCCGACTTCCAAAACCTGCCCCGGGGCCTGCGCTGCATGGCTGCGCGTCACCAGCACGCGCAGCCGCATTTCCAGCTCCGGCAGCGCGATGGGTTTGACGAGGTAGTCGTCGGCCCCGGCCTCAAAACCCTGCAGCTTGTTGTCCAGCTGGTCTTTTGCCGTCAGCATGATCACCGGTGTCCGGGACTTGAGTTCACCCCGAAGCTGCGTGAGCATCGTCACGCCGTCCATGCGCGGCATCATCCAGTCCAGCACGATCGCGTCGTAGTGATTGGCCTGCACCATGCCCAGGCCCGATTTGCCGTCAGGTGCGGCGTCGGGCTTGTGGCCGCAGGCTTCCAGGTAGTCGTAGATATTCGCCGCCATGGGCGCGTTGTCCTCGACGATCAGGATGCTTAGCGGGCCTTCAATCATGTCCATCTCAGTCCTTGCGCGTTGTAGCGCGACGGCGTCAGAATTTTCGGGAAACCCCGACAAAAACCGAAGTTACCCCATTTGCGTCCCTGTCTACCAAGGGGCTGTTGCGGATCTTGCCCGGCAGCGCGCTGTAAGACAGGCCGCCCGCCAGAATCCATTTGTCGGCGAAGGGCCGCATCACCTCAATACCAACACGCGGAATCACCGCGCTGCCCGGCTTGTAGTTCACCACACCCCGGGCGACTTCCGCGTCCAGCGTGCCGAAATAGTAGTTGGCCAGTTTGGCCGAGTAATGGCTGACCGCGACGCTGGGCGTGATCGTGGCCGACCCCCACTGCAGCGGGTAGCCGTATTTGGCCGAGGCCTCGTAACCCTTGCTCGCGCCCGACACATCGGCCTTCAGCGCCAGCTCCACCACGCCCATCTGGCCCTTGAAGGACCCGGCGATTCCCAGGTCCAGGCCGCCGTCACGGTCTTCCAGCAGATTGCGGTTGATACCCCGGGCCGCCAGCTCGGCCACGCCGAAATCTTCTTTCTTGATGCCGTCCAGCCGGGCACCCAGGGTGGCATCGAAGGTGAAGCCGTCGCGGCTGAGCAAGTGGTAACCCCCGCTGATGCCGCGCCAGAAAAACTTCTCGCCCTGGTAGCTGATCAGCGGCACCGCGCGCAGCTTGCTGCTTTCGCCCGCGTAGATGTCGGTGCGGGCCGCCATGCCCACACCCAGGCCCCAGGGCGAAGCCCCGGGCTCGGGCTTCGGCTGCGCATGGGCGCCCGTAATTCCCGTAATGCCCGTGAGCGCCGACAGCAACACCACACCGGCGGGAACAACAACAGATTTGCGTTTCATAGGAGATTTCCTCTTGGACGGTTTTGGAAAAAAGGCGCCGGCGGACTGCCAGGCTGGACGCACTGTGCCGCGCCGCTGTCGCGGAGATGTCGCGGCCGGATGCCGTGTAGAAGAACGCATCGCGACATCGCGGCGACAGCAAGCACCGACCATCACCGCCTTTGTTTGCCTTTCCGAAACCGGAGACACCCAGATGACAAAACGCCAGGCCCGCCCTTACGCCGCCCCTTCCCCGGCCGTCAAACCTGCCCTTGCCCGCGCCGAAAACCCGCGCTCGCTCAAGCACGACCCTTCCATCAGGGCACCACTCCCACTTTTTTCGATGTTTTTTCTGGGCGCATCGGCCGGCAAGCCCGGCGTGGTGCGCGGGCGCAAGCGATGAGGGACTGATGCTGGAAAAGGCGGTGTCGGCGATAAAAATAGCTGCAACCCAATGAAGACGGGCGCAAGCAGCTACTAATTTAGTAGCGTGGGTGGGCGCCCCGTGCCGCTAACGCGACCTGCCGGCGTTGGGGGGCTTGATGGGTTTACTTATCCGTGCCGGGAAAGTACGGCGCGCCCTGCATGGCCGTCAGCGGCAGGTAAAACGTTTTCACCGGCACCAGCGGTGCATTGCGCACCACCACTTTGCCCAAGGCCGCGGCGGCTTTGTCCTGGGCTTCTTCTTCGCTGCCTTCTTCCGCCGGGCGTTTGGCGCCGGGCACCAGCGCCGGCCGTATGCAGGCGGCGCGAATGCCTTCCAGAATTTCGCCCGGCAGCTCGTCGCGTTTGCCAAAGCGGCTGCCGTCCACATGCAGCACCTCGCCCTTCAGCGTGGCAGACAGGTTCAGCGGCGGGTTGCCGAACGACTGGTCGTAGCCCACGGCCAGCGTGTTCGCATCGCCGCGCCGGTACTGCACCACGCGCAGCCGTTTGGGCTGGCGGTTGGCGTCCACTTCCACGTCGCCTATATAAAAGTAGCGCACCTGCGCCGCCGGTAGCGGCGGCAGCTTGTAGCTGTCAGACCAGCTGTTGTGGTCTTCCTTGAACAGCGGGCGCAGCGTGGTGGGCAGGGCATCACTGCCGGACGTGGCAAACACGGCAGACGTGGCGTTCGAAAGCGAATAGCCATGAAAGTCAAACGCCACGGTGTCCTTCTGCTCGGGCGCCTGCTTGCCATAAGCCGGGAAGATCGCGCCGTTTTGCCGAACCTCCTGCAGGCGCACGCCATTGCCCTCGGCCTTCCAGCGCCCGCCCGCCAGCATGTCGAGCGAGCCGCCCATGAAGGTAAAACAAAACGTGTTGTCGTCCAGCAGCATCAGCTGTGCACGCGAATCGACAGAGCCCTGCGTGTAGCCACCCACATAAGGCTTTTCAGCCGGGGTAACGGCGTGCGCACCGGGCTGCACCAGCAGGGAGAGGGCGAAGGCCGCAAGGGTGGTGCCAAGAGGCTGGAAGGTGGAGCGCATGGGCAGTGAGTCCGGTGGGTGTTGAAGCCCATGAATGTAGTACAGCAGATGCCCTGGCCGCGCCGGTATAAGTAACAGGACGTCGGTGTGCGGCCGCGGCCGGGGCAATGAAAGCCGCCCTGTTGGGCGCATTCAGGCATTGAATATGCCCGCAGCCCAATAAGAACGTGCGCAACCAGCTATTAATTTGGTAGCAAGCACCGTCCGCCGCAGCGAAATATCCAGCCTACTTGTCGTCAGAAAAGTACGGCGCGCCCTGCAGGGCCGTCAACGGCAGGTAGAAAGTTTTCACCGGCACCAGCGGCGGCTGTTTCACGGACGTCGCGCGTCCGGCCGCTATCTCTGCGGCTTCTTCTTCGCTGGGGCGTTTGGGCTCGGCCAGCGCTGGCTGTATGCAGGCCGTGCGTATTCTTTCCAGGGCTCTTTCCGGCAGCTCCTTGCGCGTGCCAAAGCGTCGGCCATCAATCTGCAGCACGTCGTCGTTCAGCGTGGCAAGCTGGTTCAGCGGCGGGTTGCCAAACGCCGGGTTGTAGCCCACGCGCATCGTGTTCGCATCACCACGCCGGTACTGCACCACGCGCAGCTGCTTGGGCTGGCCATTGGCATCCACTTCCGCGTCGGCGATATAAAAGTAGCGCACCTGCGCTGCCGGCAGGGGCGACAGCTTGTAGCTGGAAGACCAGCCGTTGTGGCCGTCCTTGAAGAGCCTGCGCAGGCTGGTGGGCAAGGACTCGTCGGCGCCGGTGGCAAACGCGACCGACACCGCGCGAGAAAGCGAATGGCCATGAAAGTCAAACTCCACGGTCTGTTTCGGCTGAACCACCTGCCTGCCCATGACCGGGAAGACGGAACCGCTCTGCCGCACTTCCTGCAGGCGCACGCCATTGCCCTCGGCCTTCCATCGTCCGCCGGCCAGCATGTCGAGCGAGCCGCCCATGAAACTAAAACAAAACGTGTTGTCGTCCAGCAGCATCAGCTGCGCACGCGAATCGACCGAACCCTGGGTGTAGCCACCGACATACGGCTGTTCAGCCGTGGTAACAGCCAGCGCGCCGGCCAGCGGCAGCAAGGTGAGGGCAAAGGCGGCAAGCGTGGTGCAAGAGAAAAGCCGGGAGCTGGGGCGCATGGGTATCCAGAAGGTGAAGAAGGATGTGACTGTAGGGCAGCGGCCGCATGGCTGCGCCGGGCTCAATGCAAGCAGATGTCAGCGCAGGTGCTACGCCACAAAGTGCGAAGCCACAAACGCCAGCCCCGCCAGCCCACCCCACAGCAGCGCCGTCACCAGCCGGTTGCGTTCGTTTTCATGGTGCGTGAAGAACAGGTGGCCCAGCAGCCAGGTGATGCCGTTAAAGCCAAACAGCAACCCCACCAACGCGGCCGCGCCTGCGTACACACCGTGCATCCACAGCGGGATGGCCATGAAAAGGTACGCCACACCGCGCGACGGATAAATCAGGTACATGCCCAGAAACAGTGACGCCTCAAAAAGCGGCACGGCCACCAGCGCGGCAACCAGCCGCCAGACAATGCCTTCGCTCTCGTCAGATGAGGGGCGTTTGCGCAGGTAGCCAGGTTGGTTCATGGGTAGTGCCGGTGGTGCGGTGATGGTCTGACAGTGTGGACTATAGGGCCGATGACGGTGCAGGGCCCCGCTTCAAACCTTCACCCGCCGGAACAACTCGGGGTAGTCCAGCACGATGCCGTCTTCATCCACCGGCAGTTCCGCCTTGAAGCCGCTGCCATCCAGGTTCTCGAAAAGGTACAGCCTGTCTTTCAGGCGCGTGTAGGCCTGTGCCTGCGGCTTGACCGTCAACTCCGTCCCCAGCACCCAGGCCATGCGAAAGCTGCGCCGCTCCCCCACAGCCATGGGCTCGCGAAGAATCGGAAAGCTGTTGGTAAACGGCGTCGGCCAGATGTCGATGTCCAAACATCCGTCCAGGTCGGCCAGCGGCCGACCCTCGCCATCCTGCCAATGGCCCTTGCCGTCCGTGCGCAGGCTCAGCAGCCGATTGACGCCGGCTTTGGCCAAAAAGAAATCAGCACTGCGAAGCTGCCAGGCGTCGTCCCAGTAGAGCCTGTAGGCCAGGCGGAAGGGCTCTTGGTCTTCATCAACCGCCAGCACCACGCTGTCAGCCTGGCCCTGCGCCAACAGCAAATGCTCCAGCCCCAGGCCCGGCGAAGCAGGGTTCCATGTGGGCTGCCAGCAGATCGTTCGAAATGAAGGAGATGTTTCGCTCACCATGGGTATGACCTTTTCGAAGGGCAACCATTGTGCGCCGGTCAGGCGCCTGGGTGCCAGTGCCTGCGCCTGGAGACTTGTCTACAAACGTAAGCCGCGCAAACGCTGGTGCGCCGTGTCTTCCAGATCCAGCGGCTGTTGCTGCTTGGCTTTTAAATAGCGGTTGGTAAATACATCCAGGTAAGCCTCCAGCGTTTGCGCCGCATGCGTTTCACCGGCCAGTTCCAGGCACAGGGCCGCCACTTCAGACGTACAAAAGTGCGTGTCGCGCTGCGAGCGCCGCAGCTTGTAGCGAGACAGCTGCTCGCTCTGCAAACTCAGCACCGGCAAGTGATTGAGGTAGGGGCTCTTGCGAAACATCTTGCGTGCCTCGGGCCAGGTCGCGTCCAGCAGCACAAACAGCGGGCGCTTCGCATTCTGGCTTTTTGATGCGTCTGCAGGCATCACATCCGCCACCACCCGCTCAGCCGCCACAAACTCGCCAGGAAAGACTAAATAGGGTTGCCACTGYGGGTCCGCCAGCAAGGCCAGCAGTGCGGGGTCGACCTCGGTGCGCGCCCACTCAAACGCAAACGTGTCCGCCACCACATCGGCAATCAACCAGCCGGTGTTGCTGGGTTTCAGCGCTTCGATGTCGGCCATGATGAGGCACACACCCGCGCGTGTGGGCACCGTGGGGCGGAGGGCGCACATGCAGTGGCTGGCCATCAGGCGGCAACCGGCGCAGCGTGCATTGCGCGGGCCGCCACGGGCCAGAAAAGGTTTGGAGGCGCGCGCCAGCCGCGCAGTGCGCAGGCGCGAAACCGCATGGGGCTCAGATGGGAGCGCAGGTGTCATGCGCAGAGTATCGCCAAATCGCGCCGGCCATCCCAGCGCCCTCCTGCTCTAACCAGCTTCAAGCAGCTTCAAGCCTTCTCAAGCTGCTGCCTCGCATGGGCTGCGCCCGGCCCATTCGGTGCCAGCTCCAGGTAGTTGCGAAACGCCTTCTTCGCCTTCTCGCCATCGCCTGCCCGCGCATGGGCGTCACCCAGGTTCAGGTAGGCAATCGCGCGCGAAGGGTCCATCTTCACGGTGTTCTCAAACCAGCGTGCCGCTTCCTTGAACTTGTCCTGTTTGAAATACACAAACCCCAGGTTGTTGGCGGCCAGTGCAAAGTCGGGGCGCAGCTTCAGCGCCTCGGTGAACTGGGCTTCAGCCTCGGCATACAGCTTTTCTTTGTAGAGCTGCAGGCCGCGGTCATTGGCGCGCTGGGCCAGCTGCCGTGCCGAGCTGGGCACGGCCAGCGGCGTGGTGATTTTTTGTTCACCGCCCTGCAGGTCTTTGATGACCACCGTTGCTGTGGCTGGTGCCGCCACCGGCACATCGCTGCCCGCCGTGGGCGCGGCAGCGGGCGGGCGTGTGGCGTCRAGTTTGCTGTTCAGCGCAATCGCATCGCCAGACAGCTGGCTTGTCTGCGCACTCAAAAACTCGGCCTCTGCCGGCAGCGCAAACACAAAGTCGCCGCCTTCCGAACCCGGCAGGCTGCCAAAGGCCGGCGTCTGCCGCGACACCGACGCCACGGCCGGCGCCACATACGCGGCCAGCTCGGTCGCAGTGATCAGGCCGTCGCCGTTCAGGTCGGCCTTGCCGCCCATGGCCTGCAACAGCGTCCAGGTAAACACCGAATGCCCGTTCGGCCCGCCATCGGCCACCAGCTGGTCGGCGCCACCGGCCGTCAGCATCTGCCGGCCCAGGCGCTTGGCGTTGTCGCGCAAAAAGTTGCCAGAGCCCGCGCCGCGCGTCAGGCCCAGCCCGCTGTAGCAGGCGTCCATCACAAACAGCACATGCTTGGCCGTCAGGCTTTCGGCAATGTTCTGCAGCTCGGTCATGGGCACCGCGTCGGTCGCAATCTTGTTCGGGTCAGAGTCTGCCGGAATGATGTAGCCCAAATCGCGGCCCGAGCTCAGCTGCCGTGTGGCGCCGTGCCCGGCAAAAAACACAAACAGCCGGTCGTTCTTCTTCATGCCGCTGTGCGCCAGCTTGTCGTGAAAGGCGGCCAATATGCCGGTGCGCGTGGCCTCGCGGTTTTCCAAAGAGATCACGTGGTCACTGGCAAAGCCAAAGCGCTGAATCAATGTTTCGCGAATGGCCCGCGCGTCGCGCACCGCGTACTGCAGCTTGGGCCAGCTGGCGTAGTCGTCAATGCCAATCACAATGGCCCACGAGTCGCTGTAGCCCGGGTTGGCCGCCTGCGGGGCGGGCGCCACGCCGGCGCCCTTGGCCACGGTAAAGCCGCTGCCGTCCCAGCTCGCAAACTGGTAGCCGTCGGCCACCAGGCGTTCCAGAATGGCCGGCAGTGCCTTCACCGTGCGTTCATGAATGTCATGAAACAGCACAATGCCGCGGCCTTCTTTTTCGACCGACTTCAGCACGCGTTCCACAATCGAGCTGGGCACCGGGTCGGCCCAGTCGAGCGAGTCAATGTTCCACATGACAGAGCGCAGGTGCGCGGCCGACAGCACGTCCAGCCCCTCGTCGTTGCGCGCGCCATACGGAAAACGAAAGAGCGGCGAGCGCCGCGCATCCACCGCTTTCAGCAATTCATCAGTGCCCAACATTTCAGATTTAAGGCCCGCGCCATTGAGCTTGGAAAGCTGCGCATGCGTCATGCTGTGGTTGGCCAGCGTGTGGCCGGCTTCCAGCAGCTTGCGGCTGATGTCTGCGCGCGGCCCCAGTTTGGTTTTGCCGTCGGCGGCCACCGTGCCCAGGTTGCTGCCCACCTGAAAGAAGATGCCCGGCACGCTGTATTGCTTCAGGATGGCGGCGATCTCATTGGTGTAAACGCCGTGCGGGCCGTCGTCAAACGTCAGCACGATGGTCTTGGGCGGCAGGCTGTAGCCAAACACCTCGCCCTCTTCTTCATCTTTGCTTTTGCGCGTGGTGGGCTTGGGCAACGCGTAAGGCATCACCACGCCAAAGTCTTTCAAAATCTGCTCGCGCGTGTAGCGCTTCTTCAGGCTGGCCACATAGTCTTCCCAGCGCTCACGCTTCAGCTCAATCGCGCGCGGTTCAAAGCGGCCGAACACCAAGCGAATTTCCTTTTCGTAGTTGCGCTCAATTTCTATCAGCGCGTCCAGGTCTTCACCAATGCGCTTGTGCAGCTTGATGGCCGGGAGTGACGAATCAGCCGCCACACTGGCCTGCAGGCTGCGCAGCAGTTCCCGAAAAGCCAGCCGGTCAGCGTCAAAGAGGCCTTTGTCGCTTTCCACATAGTCCAGGATGCCCGCAATCGCATCAAAGCGCTGCGCACTGCCAGAAGCCACCAGCGCCGCCAGCTGCGCCTCAATCTCGGCCACCCGCGCACGGTTGTCATGAAACAGCCCCTGCCCCACCTGGTTGGCCATGGCCCGCTCACCCGCCCCCAGCTTCTTCTCATCGGCAAACAGCACAATGATTTTTCGGTAGCTGGCCAGCAGGTCTTGCATGCCCGTCAGGATTTTGCTGGTGTCGAGTGGCGAGGCAGCCAAGGCGGTGGCAGGCGGTGGTGCGTCTTTCTTGCTGCGGCCAGAGTCAAGGGTAATGACGATGGCGGTGGCCACCACCAGTAACAGGGTTCCTCCGGCTGCGGCGAGGGCGATCTTGGTTTTATTGTTCATGGGTTTGTTTTTATTGGGCTCGGGGCTGGGCTTTTTCTGAATCTACCATTTGAGATGCTGAAATTAGCACCTGTTCATAAGCTGGAACGGTTTGATAACAGCCCTGACAGACATACGCCTGCTCATGCGAACATGGTTGGGTGCCGGACGCACGTACAGTGGCTGAGGACCAACT
>NZ_JBFUBD010000039.1:0-21206 GCF_056405935.1 Polaromonas sp. P1_E3 | reverse complement strand
CGTCTGTACGCACCGGACCGGCATAACTTGACCCAGCCCCAAGCCAAATTCACGATGGATGATCTCTTTACACCGGACGCAGTAGCCCCTATTCCCGAACCCGCCGACCAGGATTCCCTGGCTGCGTACGCGCAGCGGGCTTACCTTGAATATGCGCTCAGCGTTGTCAAGGGCCGCGCCTTGCCTGACATTTGCGACGGCCAGAAGCCGGTGCAGCGCCGCATCCTCTACGCGATGCACCGGATGGGCCTGTCGTTCACGAATGCTGCGCCTGCGGGTCCGAAGGCGCGCAAAAGCGCCAAGGTCGTCGGCGACGTGCTGGGCAATTTCCACCCACATGGTGATACTGCTGCTTACGATGCGCTGGTGCGGATGGCGCAGGATTTCAGCCTGCGCTATCCACTGATCGACGGCCAGGGAAATTTCGGCAGCCGTGACGGTGACGGCGCCGCTGCGATGCGTTATACCGAGGCGCGCCTTAGTCCGATCGCGCGCCTGCTGCTCGACGAAATTGACGAGGGCACAGTCAATTTCATGCCGAACTATGACGGCACGACAGAGGAACCCAAGCTGCTGCCGGCACGCCTGCCGTTTGCGTTGCTCAACGGTGCCAGCGGCATTGCCGTAGGCCTGGCTACCGAAATCCCCAGTCACAATCTGCGCGAAGTGGCCGACGCCTGTGTGGCGCTCATCAAGACCCCCAAGCTCAGCGACGAGGAGTTGTACACGCTGATCGCCGGGCCCGATTACCCGGGCGGCGGCCAGATCATTTCCAGCAGCGCGGAAATCGCGGCGGCTTACAACACAGGCCGCGGTTCGCTCAAGGTGCGCGCGCGCTGGAAGATTGAAGAACTGGCGCGCGGCCAATGGCAGCTGGTGGTGCAGGAACTGCCGCCCGGCGTCAGCACCCAGCGCGTGCTCGAGGAAATCGAAGAGCTCACCAACCCGAAAATCAAGACCGGCAAAAAGGCGCTGAGCCAGGACCAGGTGCAGCTCAAGCAGACCATCCTGGCTGTGCTCGACGTGGTGCGCGACGAATCCAGCAAGGACGCCGCCGTGCGCCTGGTGTTCGAGCCCAAGACCAGCAAGATCAGCCAGTCGGAACTCATCAACACCCTGTTGGCCAACACCAGCCTGGAAAGTTCCTCATCCATCAACCTGACCATGGTCGGGCTGGACGGCAAGCCCACGCAGAAAAACCTGCGGCAGATGCTGCTGGAGTGGATCGAGTTCCGTCAGACAACGGTACAGCGCCGTTCACAATTCCGCCTCGACAAGTTGCTGGCACGCATCCACATCCTCGAGGGCCGCCAGCTGGTGCTGCTCAACATCGACGAGGTGATCGCCATCATCCGCCAGTCGGAAGAGCCCAAACTGGCGCTGATTGCGCGCTTCAAGCTCACCGAGATCCAGGCCGATGACATTCTCGATATCCGTCTGCGCCAGCTCGCACGGCTCGAAGCCATCAAGATCGAGCAGGAGCTCAAGACCCTGCGTGAAGAGCAGGGCAAGCTCGAGGAAATCCTCGGCAGTCCGGCGGCGCTCCGCCGCCTGCTGGTCAAGGAAATTGAGGCCGACGCCAAACAATTCGCCGATACGCGCCGCACGCTGATCCAGGCCGAGAAAAAGGCCGTACTCGAAGTCAAGGTGCTCGACGAACCGGTGACTGTGGTCATCAGCGACAAGGGCTGGGTGCGCGCACGCAACGGCCACGGACATGACCCGGCGGGATTTGCCTTCAAGGCCGGCGACGGGCTGTACGGCACCTTTGAATGCCGCACCATCGACACACTGCTGGCCTTCGGATCGCGCGGCCGCATTTATTCGGTGCCGGTGTCATTGCTGCCCGGCGCGCGCGGCGACGGCCAGCCGCTCACCACCTTGATTGACCTGGAGTCGGGTACGCAACTGGTGCACTACTTTGCGGGACCGTCCAACGCCGCATTGCTGCTCAGCGCCAGCGGCGGCTACGGCTTCCTCGCGACGGTCGAGAACATGACATCGCGCCTTAAAGCCGGCAAGGCCTTTATCAGCTGCGCTGAAGGCGAAACCATTTGCAGGCCGTCGCACGCGGCCTTCAACAGTGGCGCCGTGCCATTGGTTCCCGCGACGCATGTGGCCTGCGCCTCCACCGGGGGCCGCATCCTGACCTTTGAAATCGGCGAGCTCAAGATGCAGGCCGCCGGCGGGCGTGGCCTGATGCTGATTGATCTCGAAGCCAAGGACACCCTGGCCGGTGCAGCTGCTTACACGCGCAGTGTGAAGATCGAAGGCATTGGCCGCGGCGGCAAGGCGCGCGAAGAGACGCTGGAAATCCGCAGCCTGAACAATGCCCGTGCCGCACGCGCGCGCAAGGGCAAGGCGGCCGACCTGGGCTTCAAACCCACCGGCATCGCTCGCGTTGAGTAAAAACTGCCAGAGAGCCTTGATTGGCGGGCGCAAGCAGCTATTGATTTAATAGCGGAGTTGCGCTTGCCAGTCTGGCCAGCTATCGGGCCATCAGGCCGCCAGCAGCATGTCAAGCTTTTTCAGGCCCGCTACCGTCTCCAGGCAGGCTTGCGCGACTTCCTTGCCCTTGGTCACGAAATGCGCCGTGAAGAACTTGCGGTGTTCGTCGTGCTCATGAAAATGCTGCGGCGTCAGCACCGCTGAAAACACCGGAACGCCAGTCTCCAGCTGGATGCCCATCAGTGCACTGATCACCGCATCCGCCACAAACTCATGGCGGTAGATGCCGCCATCTACGACCAACCCGCAGCAGACCACGCCCGCATAACGGCCCGACTGCGCGAGTTTTTTGGCGTGCAGGGGAATTTCAAACGCGCCGGGCACTTCAAATGTGTCGATGGATTCGGCGCCCACGCCTTGCCGGGCCATCTCGGCCAGGAAGGCGCCGCGGCCCTGGTCGACGATGTCTTCGTGCCAGGACGACTGGATAAAGGCGAAACGCGCCTTGTTGGATGTGCCGCCAGATTGGGTGGAGGAAGCTGGGGACTTGGTTGACTGACTCATGGATGGCCTTTATTGAGGTGTTACCAGAATCAGGGCGCACGAGCCTGCGGCAGCGCGCGGGCGCCCGCCTCGCCGGGCGGAAAAACTCCACGCCGGCAAAACGCCGCCCACGGCACGGCCGTTTGCATCGCGCTCTCTTTCATCCGGACTGTGACCGTCGGCTTCGGAATTAAACCGAATCTGCTGACCCTTGTTGCCGTGTGAATCACCGCAATAAGGCGCTCGCGGGCTGATGCAGTTGCCTGCAAACACCGCCGGTGGGGAATTTCGCCCCGCCCTGAGAACGCTGCCCCGGCGAAATGGCCGGAGCATCAAGAGTTTAAGCCGGGCCGCCGGATAGCGCTTGTCGCCGCTGCGTCGGCCCTACAGTCATTGCGGGCGCTGCGTAGCCGGCTTATTCGACTTCAGCCACCAGGTCGATCTCGACGCAGGCGCCCATAGGCACTTGCGCCACGCCAAACGCGCTGCGCGCATGCTTGCCGGCGTCGCCGAAGATTTCAGCGAAGAGTTCGCTTGCGCCGTTGGTCACCAGGTGCTGCTCGGTGTAGTCACCGGTCGAGTTGACCAGGCTCATGAGCTTGACGATGCGCTTGACCTTGCCCAGGCCGACGGCGGCTTCGAGTGTGCCCATCAGGTCGATGGCGACCGAGCGCGCGGCGGCCTTGCCTTCTTCTGTGGTCATGTTCTTGCCGAGCTGGCCGACGAGGGGCTTGCCGTCCTTCTTGGCGATATGGCCGCTCAGGAACACCAGGTTGCCGGTCTGCACGAAGGGCAGGTAAGCGGCCAGCGGCGTTGCCACGGTGGGCAGGGTGATGTTCAGTGCTTTCAGCTTGTCGTAGGCGCTCATGGTGGTCCTTTTGGTGAAGAAAAATGGTTCCAGCCCAATGGGGATGAGCGCGAGCAGCTATGGTTTTGATAGCGGGTAAAGCGGCGCGGCCGGCTGGCAGTGCAGGAATTGTAGGGCGGCGCCCGGGTCCGGCAGGCCTTCGGGGTCATGAAAGGAATTGATGGAGCGGCGGTGTAGACACGTTTGTCCCCGCCGCTTCGCCTTTGCATCCGCGCCTTATTCAGGCTTGATGCCGGCCTTTCGCACCACAGCACCCCAGCGGTCTACTTCGTTGCGCATGAAGGCACGCAGTTCGTCGCGTGTCGAGCCTTTCAGGTCAATGCCCAGGGTGGTAAGGCGCTCGCGTGTGGAAGGGTGCGCCAGCGCCGCCACCGCTTCGCTGCGCAGCCGCTCGACGATCTCGATCGGCGTGGTGGCCGGCGCCACCAATGCCCACCACTGGTTGAACTGCATGCCCTCAATGCCGGCTTCGTGCGCGGTCGGTACGCCGGGCAGGGCGGCGAGGCGCGCATTGCCGGTCACCATCAAGGCAGAGATCCTGTTCGCGCCGAGCAGCGAACTGCCGCTGGCCAGCGTGGCGAAATGCGCGTCCACCTGGCCGGCCGCAACATCGGTGAGCGCGGGCGCAGAGCCGCGATAGGGAATGGCGTTGACCTTGATCCCGGTGGCGCTGGCGAACAGTTCGCTGGAGAGGTGGCTGATGGAGCCATTGCCGCTGTGGGCCAGCGCCAGCGGCACCTTGCTGCTCCGGTAGTTTTTGAGGAAGCCCTTGATGTCGCCATTCTTGTACTGCGCGCCGCCGGCAAGCAGCAGCAGCGGCGAGGTGCCGACCATGGACACCGGCGTGAAGTCGCGCAGCAGGTCGTAGGGCATCTTGTTGAACACGGCCGGCGCAATCGCATGCGGCAGCTCGACGATGGCGAAGGTGTAGCCGTCGGGCGCGGCCTTGGCCGCGGCTTCGGTGCCGATGCGCCCGGAAGCGCCGGAGCGGTTGTCGACCACCACGCTTTGCCCCATGGTCTCGCCCATGCGCTGGGCAATCGCGCGGGCGATGGCGTCGGTGCTGCCGCCCGGCGCCCAAGGCACGATGAGGCGGATGGGTTTGTCGGGGTAGGCGGCATGGGCGGTTCCCGCCAGAGTGGCGCAGGCCAGAAGCAGGGTGGTGAGCAGTCGGGTCTTCACGGTGAAATTTCCTTTGCGGGCTGAAGAAAAGGGGGCGTGCGGTCAAGGGATGGGGTTAAAGGTGTCACGGTCGCCTTTGGCCGTGAGCAGCAGCAACGCGTGTTCTGATGCCTGCACTTGGCCAAGTGCGCGCAGGCGGGCCAGCGCACTGAGGCAGGCGCCGGCGCAAAGCTCCACCCACAGGCCTTGCGCCGCGAGCCGGGCGCTGCCCTGGATGGCGCCGGCGTCATCAATGACCACGGCGCCGCCGCCCGACTGCTGCACGGCCAGTTGCTGTTGCAGCGTGACGGTGCTGCCGCCTGTCGAAAACTGCGTCGTCTGGCCGTTGAATTCCGACTGCAGCGGCGCGCCCTCGAGCACACGGGAAAGGCGGGGGAACGGCTCAACGGCCCATAACCTGGGCATGTGCCCAATGAGTCCCGCCCGGTGCAAATCACGCAGTGCGCTGTAAATGCCCCAGAGCAGGTCGCCACGGGCGGTGGGGACCAACACGTGGTCCGGCACGCAGCCGCCAGCGACAAATTCGAGCGCCACGGCGCGGTAGCCTTCCACGCCAAAAGCAGGGCTGCCGACCGCCGGCACGCTGTAGTTGGTGAGGGCAAAGGCCCCGTCCTGCTCGACCCGCCGTCGTACATGGTTCCAGCGCTCAAAGCCGTGGTCGAACTCCATGCGCCGGGCGCCCAGGTGATGGAGGGCCCGCGCGAAGGGCGCCGGCATGTCGCGGTAGGTGGCGATTTCGCAGGGCAGCCCGGCCGCGGCGCAATAGGCTGCTGCCGAAACTGCTGCGTTGCCGCTGGAGGCCAGCACCACGGTCTGCGCGCCTGCGTCCAGCGCCCGGCTGACGGCCTGTGCCGACATGCGGTCTTTGTGCGAGCCAGTGGGGTTCATGCCCTCATGCTTGGCGCTGAGCTGGCACAGGCCAAGCTCGCGCGCCAGGCGCGGCAGGTCCAGGCAAGGCGTGTTGCCTTCACCCAGGGAAACGCCGCGGGTGTAGGGCAGCCAGTCGCCCCACTTATAACCTGTGCTGGCTGTTTTCAGTGTTTGGGGCAACCCGGTGTAAACGGCTTCCAGGCTGGCGGGCGTGCCCTGTGCCGCGCAGTGCGGACAGCCGGCGGGTAAATCTTGCAGCGGGTATTCACGGGCGCAGAGGATGCACCGCAGCCTCATCAGTCGGGGGTTGCGGCTGATGGCGTTCCATGCCGCAGGGTTTGGAAAGGATTCGGGGGAAACAGAATTCATGGGCAGATGGTACGAAGACGATGGGCTCTCATGCATCGCATGTTTGCGATTTAAAATAAGTAAAACTTATAGGAAACCGCCATGGCCGAAGCCAGTGCACGTCAGATTGAAGTGTTCCGCATGGTCATGCGGCTGGGCACCGCCAACCGCGCGGCGGCGGCGCTGCACGTGAGCCAGCCGGCCGTCACGCAGCTGCTGCAGCAGCTCGAAGCGCGCGCCGGGCTCAAGCTGTTTGACAGGCCCAAAGGCAAGCTGACGCCCACGCCGGAGGCGCACGCGCTGATGGAAGAGGTCGAGCGGGTCTACGAAGGCCTCGAGGCCGTGCAGCGAAAAATCGTGGCCCTGCAGTCGCATGAGGACACCGTGCTGCGCATCGGTTCACTGCATGCTATGGCTGCCAGCGTGATGCCCTGGGCGCTTGCCGAGTTTCAGCGAAGCTACCCGCGCACGCGTTGCCTGCTGCTGGTCGACAGCTCGAAGGTGCTGCGTGAGGCCTTGTTCCAGGGGGCGGTGGACCTGGCTTTCCTGGGCGACGAGGCGGACACCAGTGGCCTGGTGTCCTCGCTTTTTTACCAGGTGCCCGCGGTGTGCGTCATGCCCGCGGCCCACCCGCTCGCTCGCAAGCAGGTCCTGCAGCCCAGGGATCTCGCAGAAGTGCCGCTGGTCGGCCTGTCTGCCTCGGATACGGCCCAGCGCCGGCTGGAAGCCGCGTTCGCACAGGCGGGTGTGCAGCCGCGCTTTGTGATTGAAACGCCTTACAGCGCAACGCAGTGTTCGCTGGTGCTGGCCGGGGCCGGGCTGGCAGTTACCAATCCGCTGGTGGCGCGTGAACATGTGGCGCTGGGCCTGCGCAGCGTTCCGCTGGCGGCTGATGTGTCGTTCCGGGCCTTGCTGGCTTTCAAGCCGCGCCAGGCCCAGTCGGGCGCCGTGCAGGAATTTGTGAGCCTGTGCCGGCGTTGCCTGGCGCGCAGCCTGCCTGAGGGTTCGCTGCTGGAGGAGCCGCCGACCTCGCGAAACCCGGTCAGCTCCCGGCGCTCGCCACCGGTTCGACCGTAACGGCCACGTCGAGGATGTGCTGCGCGCCGCCGCGAATCACACCGCGCATGGGMGATACATCCAGGAAGTCGCGGCCAATGGCCAGGGTGACGTAGTCTTCGCCCGGCGCGCGGTTGTTCGTCGGGTCAAAGTCGAGCCAGGTGCCCAGGCCCGGGCAATACACCGAGGCCCAGGCATGTGAGGCATCGCTGCCGACCAACCGTGGCTGGCCGGGCGGCGGGGTGGTGAGAAGGTAGCCGCTCACATAACGCGCAGGCAGGCCCATGGCGCGGCAGCAGGCCACCATGATGTGTGCGAAATCCTGGCAGACGCCCTTGCCCAGCTTGAGCGCCTCAAGCGCCGGCGTGCTGACTTCGGTGCTCTCGCTCTCGTAGGTCATGGTGGTGTGGATGCGTTCCATCAGGTCGCGCGCTGCTTCCGGCAACGGCCTGCCCGGCAGGAAGCTGGGCCGGGCAAATTCGATGAAGGCGTCGTCGCGCGGAACGTAGGGCGAGGCGAAGAGGAATTCGGAGGCGCTGTCATAGGCCGCACCGGCCCGGTAACGGAACTGTTCGCGCACCTGCTCCCAGGCGGGCGATGCCGGCTTGCCGGCGGCCAGGGACGCCTCAGACTGCAGCGGATTGAGGGACGACGTGGAGACGATGCTGTCGGCCACCACGGTCAGGCTCTCGTGCGCCGCCTGCAGGGAAAAATAGGTGCGTGTGTTGCCGTAGACATCGACGGCTTCGCGCAGCTGGACTGGTTCCGGATTGATCCGCAGGGCATAGTCCAGCAGCGTCTGGCCGTTTCGGCTGGCGGGCTTTAGGTGTACCACATGGTGCGCGTTTTCCACGGCCGGGGCATAGCGGTAGCGGGTTTCGTGGACGACGTGAAGCAGCACGGAAAGACTCCCGGAGCTCAGGCGCCCAGGCTCTGGCTGGCAGAAGCGGCGTGGCTGAAGTAGCGGCGGCTCAGGGTGTCCGACAGATCCAGCGCGGCATCGCAGCATTGCTCAAGCAGCTGCACCAGCCGGCCGTCGTGCTGCCCACTGTTTTCATTTTCGTCATCGCTGGCGCTAGCCTGAGCCTCCTGGCACAAATCGGCCAGCGCCCAGCTGCCGGGGTCGGGCAGTTCCATGGCGAGGTCGGGCATGTCGCCCGGCGCACTGCCCGCAAGTTTGGCCAGGCGCCCGCGCAGCGTCTGTACCACCCAGCCGAGGGAGCGCGGATTGTCGCGGTCCAGCACCAGCAGATCGAGCAGGGCCGGAATGTCGCGGCGCTGCTGGTACTGCGCATGGAAGGTGATGGTGCTGTCGAACAGCGCCACCATGGCATTGAAGCCGCCCTCTTCGAACACCGAGCCGGTTTCAAAACCGCGTGCCAGCGCGCCGGCCAGGGTGTTGAGCCGCTCGATCAGGCGGCCCACGCTCAGGAGGCGCCAGCCGTCGTCGCGGGTCATGCGGTCGGTTTGCGCTCCCGTCATGGCCGAGAGGAAGCCGCTGGCCGATTCGAGCGCGCGCAGCGCCTCGACGGAGGAGTATTCAAGCAGGTACTGGCTCTGGGTCTGACTCTGGCCTCCCTGGCTCTGGGTCTGGCCCACGGCGCTGAACGCCGAGCAGCGCTGGAAAAAATCGGTCTCGGTGCGCACGATCATGTGCCACTGTTCCTGCGACAGGCGCTCACGCACGGCCGAGGCCGCACTCTTGAGTGCCCGCAGGTTGTAGCCCACGCTGGCGGCCTGTTCGGTGTCGGCCAGGTTGGCGATCAGGGCGCGCTCGAAGACGCGCCGCGCATGCGTGGCGGGGGGCACCGTGTCCAGCACCAGCGCGTTGCCGACCGCCATGCTGGTCAGCCAGGCCAGCAGCGGTTGCGAGGTCTGGTCTTCGCCGCCCAGGCATTGCAGCGTGATCTGCGCCAGGCGCGTGGAGTTTTCGGCGCGCTCGGTGTAGCGGCCCAGCCAGAAAAGGTTTTCGGCTGCACGGCTTGTCACGGGCGGTCGGTGGCGCAGCGGGGCAGCGGCCCAGGCGGCCGGTTGCTCGGCGCGCGGTGCGGCGCCGGRTTCGGCCGTGGCCCTGGCGGCTGACGCGTCGCCCAGCACCCACACATCGGCACTGCTGCCGCCATGCTGCATGGACGACATGTTTTCGTTTTTGCCGGCCAGGCGCGCCAGCCCACCGGGCAGCACCTGCCAGGAGCCATTGCCGTCCGCCACCGCGAACACGCGCAGCATGGCCGAGCGTGGGGAAATCCGCTCACCCTGCCAGGTTGGCGTTTGCGGCAACGGCAGGTAAGCCTGCACGGTGAAGTCTTCCCCGCGGCGCACGATGCGGCCGGCCCATTCGTCCAATGCCCGGCGCGACAGCGTGTGGCCGATGACGGATTCCATGCCTGTGCCGGGATAGGTCGGCTTGATCACGGAATTCTTCAGCTGGCTCAGCACGTCCTGCATCACCGCCTGTTCGCCGCACCACCAGGTGGCCACCGAGGGCAGCGCCAGCGTCTCGCCGAGCAGGTGCTCGGAGAGCGCAGGCAGGAAACCGAGCAGCGCGCTCGATTCGAGGAAGGCCGACCCCGGTGTATTGACCACCAGTACATTGCCGGTGCGTATCACCTGCAGCAGGCCGGGCACGCCCAGTGTGGAGTCGGAGCGCAATTCCAGCGGGTCGAGGAATTCGTCGTCGAGGCGCTTGAGCAGCCCATGAACCCGTTCCAGGCCACGCAGGGTTTTCAGGTAAAGCTTGTCGTCGCGCACCAGCAGGTCGCTGCCCTCGACCAGCGTCAGGCCCAGGAAGCGCGCCAGGTAGGCATGCTCGAAATAGGTTTCGTTGTAAGGCCCCGGGGTCAGCAGCACCACGCGGCTTTCCTCGTTGCGGTCAGTGGGGCTCATGGCCTTGAGGCCGTCTACCAGTGCCTTGTACGACGCAGCCAGCCGCTCGACTTTCATCTCACGGAAAGCTTCAGGAAACAGCAGCGAAATCGTCAGGCGGTTTTCCAGCAGGTAGCCGAGGCCCGAGGGTGCCTGCGTGCGCTGCGACACCACCGACCAGCGGCCGTCGGGGCCGTGCGCGATGTCGAAGGCGGCGATGTGCAGATAGGTGCCGCCGGCCGGCTGCACACCCTGCATGCCGCGCAGGTAACCGGGGTGGGCATGCACCAGTGCGCTGGGCAACAGACCCTTGGAGAGCAGCTCCTGCGGGCCGTAGATGTCGGCCATCACGCGGTCCAGCAGGCGGGCGCGCTGCTGGATGCCCGCCTCGATCTCCGTCCAGTCGGCAGCCGACACCATCATGGGAAAAAGATCAAGCGCCCAGGGCCGCTGCGGGCCATTGGTGTCGGCGTAGACGTTGTAGGTCACGCCGTTGTCGCGGATCTGGCGGCGCAGGTTGGCGGTGCGGTGGTTCAGGTCGTAGAACCCGTCGCTGCCGAGAAAATTGAAAAACCGCGTCCAGTCCGGCGAAAGTGTGTCGTCAGTGGCGGCCGGGCGCTCAGCTTGAGGGGCAGCGGGTTGTGTAGCGTTGCCGGCAGCGCGCAGTGCGGGTTGCTGCGGCGCGGCCGCCTCGACGGGCGCCGGGCCTTCAGACACACGGCCCCGCAGTTCATCGAAATGTCCCGCTGCCGCATGGGGCGCCAGCGCGGCGGCCAAGGCGCAGGGAGATTCAAGCGACTGGGCGGCAAAAAGTGACTGGGTGTTATTTTCCACGTGGGTGCAAGTATGCCTGCGGCCTGTCGCCTGCAAGGCTCAAGGCGGGTTCAATGCGCGGCCAAATGGCTATTTATGCCGCCTGCGCATGCAAATGTTGCAGCCATAAGACAGGCGTCGCCGGGAGGAACGAGGCATTCTCGCCTGAGAGCCCTCCGGGCACTCAGGCGACTGCCGGCACAGATTCAGCGCAAATCAAGCGTGAACGGGAACTCCCGGCTGGGCTGGGCCGGCGCCACCCGCATCTTGCCGGGTGTATGGCCCATGCGGAAAAAGCGCGTGAGGCGGCGGCTTTCGGCTTCGTACGAATTGACCGGCAGCGTGTCGTAACTGCGCCCGCCGGGGTGCGCCACATGGTATTGGCAGCCGCCCAGCGAGCGTTCCATCCAGGTATCGACGATGTCAAACGTGAGCGGGGCATGCACGCCAATCGATGGGTGCAGGGCCGAAGGCGGGTTCCAGGCCTTGTAGCGCACACCTGCCACATACTCGCCGACGCGGCCCGTGCTTTGCAGCGGCAATGCGCGGCCGTTGACGGTGACGACATAGCGGTTGTCGTTCAAGCCCGTCACATGCACTTCGATGCGCTCGAGTGACGAATCCACATAACGTACGGTGCCGCCGGCCGAGCCTTCTTCGCCCATCACATGCCAGGGCTCCAGCGCGCTGCGCAATGTCAGCTCGATGCTGTTGGTTTTGACCTGCCCGATCAGCGGGAAGCGGAACTCAAAGTGCGGTTCGAACCAGGCCATGTCAAAGGCGTAGCCGGCTTCGCGCAGTTCGGTGAGCACATCTTCAAAGTCCATGCGGATGAAGCCGGGCAGCAGGAAGCGGTCGTGCAGCTCGGTGCCCCAGCGCGTGACGCGGCCGTGGTAAGGCTTGTTCCAGAAGCGCGACACCAGCGCGCGCAGCAGCAGCTGCTGGGCGATGCTCATGCGCGCGTGCGGCGGCWTTTCAAACGCGCGCAGCTCCAGCAAGCCCAGGCGCCCGGTGGTGGAGTCGGGCGAATACATCTTGTCGATGCAGAACTCGCTGCGGTGCGTATTGCCGGTGACATCGACCAGGATGTTGCGCAGCGTGCGGTCCACCAGCCAGGGCGGCATGTCTGCGCCGTATTTCTTGCGGTTGTTCTCGATCTCACGCAGGGCGATCTCAAGCTCGTACAGCTGGTCGTTGCGGGCTTCGTCCACGCGCGGCGCCTGGCTGGTCGGGCCGATGAACATGCCCGAGAACAGATAGCTCAGCGACGGGTGGTTGTGCCAGTAGGCGATCAGGCTGCCCAGCACCTCGGGCTTGCGCAGGAAGGGGCTGTCGGCCGGCGTTGCGCCGCCCAGCACAAAGTGGTTGCCACCGCCGGTGCCGGTGTGCCGGCCGTCGGTCATGAACTTCTCGGCCGAGAGGCGCGTTTCATGCGCGATCTTGTAAAGGAACTCTGTGTGCTCTACCAGCTCGCCCCAGTTGTAGGCCGGGTGGATGTTGACCTCAATGACGCCCGGGTCCGGCGTGACCTGAAGCATTTTCAGGCGTGGGTCGCGCGGCGGTGGATAGCCTTCGAGCACGATGCTCACGCCCAGCGACTGCGCGGTGGCTTCCACTGCGGCCAGCAGGTCGAGGTAGTCTTCGAGCCTTTCCATGGGCGGCATGAAGACGTAGATCGCACCGGTTTCGCCGCGGCCCGATTTATTGGCCTTGCTGTCCGGGTCGGCCTTGGGCTTGTCTTTGGGGCCGTTGGCGCGGGATGGGTCGCGCACCTCCACGCAGAGCGCGGTGCGCGTGAGCCAGGCGGCCGATTCAAAGGGCTTGGGTGCGCGGTCGTCGGCAGGCGGCGCTGCCGCTGCGGCCGGTTTTCCATTCAAGCCGTCGGTACCGTTCGCTCCGTTGTTTCCCAGCGGGCGGAACTGAAGGATGCGGCTGGCTTGCGACAGCGCGGTGTTGCCCGTCATGTAGCGCGCCATGTACTGCGCCAGCGAACTGGCGCTGCCGCCTGCCGAAGGGGCTGCCGGTGTGGCGCCACTGGGTGCGCTGAAGCTGCCGTTGTAGCGCGCCGCCAGTGCCGAGGCTGCCGGCAAGTCCTGCCTCGGGGCAAACGGGTCGGACTCAATCATGTACGGGTAGTCGGTCTTGGACACCCAAGGCACCGAATCCAGCGGCAGGCGGTAACCCATGGGCGAATCGCCCGGCATCAGGTACATGCGCTCGTCGCGGAAGAACCAGGGGCCAGTGGTCCACTTCGGCCCGACCAGCGATGGCGATGCGCCGGCGTTGCGTTGCTTGAGCTGTTCCTTGGTCTGCAGCGGCAGCACGTAGCCCACCACCGAATCCAGGCCTTGCATGAAGACACGGCGCAGGCGTTCGCGCTCCATCGCGTCGTCCAGCTTCGAATCAAACGGGTCCACGTTCACCGGCAGGCGGCGCTCGCGCCAGAGGTAGTACCAGGTGTCTTCATAGCCCGGTGTGATGTAGGTGGTGGCCAGGCCCAGCTTGCCTGCCAGCGTCTGCACAAAGCGCTGCGCATCGGCGCTGGTGTAGTTGCAGGGCTGGCGTTCGTCGGCAAACAGGTCCGGGTTCTGCCAGATCGGCTGGCCGTCCTTGCGCCAGAAAATGCTGAGCGCCCAGCGCGGCAGCTGCTCGCCCGGATACCACTTGCCCTGGCCGAAATGCAGGAAGCCGCCTTCGCCGTATTCGGCGCGCAGCTTTTGCACGAGCTCGGTCGCATAGCCGCGTTTGGTCGGGCCCAGCGCGTCGATGTTCCACTCGGCCGCGTCGCGGTCGGTGGTGGCCACAAAGGTCGGCTCGCCGCCCATGGTGAGGCGCACGTCGCCGGCCGCCAGGTCCTGGTCGACTTTTTCGCCGAGTGCCAGCACCTCCTGCCATTGCTCCTCGGTATAGGGTTTGGTCACGCGTGGTGACTCGTAAATGCGCTGCACCGCCATGTGGTGCTCAAACTCGACTTCGGATTTATCGACGCCGCCTTCGACCGGGGCTGCGCTCGACGGTTCAGGCGTGCAGGCCAGCGGAATGTGACCCTCACCCGCCATCAGGCCGGAGGTTGGATCCAGCCCCACCCAGCCGGCGCCTGGCAGAAAGACTTCGCACCATGCGTGCAGGTCGGTGAAGTCGGCTTCGGCGCCACTGGGCCCATCGATGGACTTGACGTCGGCTTTCAGCTGTATCAGGTAACCAGAGACAAAGCGCGCGGCCAGGCCCATGTGCCGCAGCAGTTGCACCAGCAGCCAGCCGGTGTCGCGGCAGGAGCCGCAAGCCAGGCGCAGGGTTTCTTCGGGCGTCTGCACACCGGGCTCCATGCGGATGGAGTACTTGATGTCCGACTGCAGGCCCTGGTTCAGGCCCACCAGGAAGTCGATGGTGCGTTTGGGCGTGCGGTCGATTTTGTCGAGGTAGCGTTTCAGCAGCGGCGTCACCGGCTGGGTGGCCAGGTAGGGCGCCAGTTCGCGCGCCTGCAATGCGTTGTAGGTAAACGGGAATTCCTCGGCAGCGGGCTCCAGGAAGAAGTCAAACGGGTTGAACACCGCCATTTCCACGACCAGGTCCACTGTGACCTTGAACTCGCGCGTCGGCTCGGGAAACACCAGCCGGGCCTGGTAATTGGCAAACGGGTCCTGCTGCCAGTTGATGAAGTGGCCGGCGGGCTCAACCCTGAGGGAATACGACAGTACCTGTGTGCGGCTGTGCGGCGCAGGCCGCAGGCGGACGACCTGGGGGCCGAGTTTGACCAGACGGTCATATTTGTAATGGGTGATGTGGCTCAGGGCGACGTGGATGGACAAGGCAGCCTCGCTTTTAAAGGAACGGGCGTGTAACCACACCCTCGGAAAATACGCTCAACAGACCGCCACATCTTGCGGTCTCAGGAACGCCGTGTAAACAGCTTACCCGGATTTGACGGCATTTCTGAAAGCAAGAGCTGCGCCACGTGATCTCTTTTTACTCTCCGATGTCTTCCCCCGATACCTCTCATCTCTGGGGGTGTGGGTACGCTGTTTACCGTTGCTGCCTGCTGGCTGCCCCGCTTTCCCGTTAAGCTCAAAGCGGTGAGCGCATAAAAACAAGTCAAAGGGAGGCAGGTTTGAATCGACCTGTATCAGCCGGAGTGCGGCCGCATGCGGCAAGCCCGGGGCCGGTGTTTGCCGGTTTTATCGCAGGTGTTGCCCTGCAGTTGCAGCAGTCCGCGTTGTGGCCGCAGCAGGGTTACGCCGCCCTGGCGCTGCTGGCCGGCACCCTGGCTGGCCTGTACCTGGGCTTTGGCAGGCTGCGCCTTCCTTCGTGGGGCAGGGTGGTTTCGGCATTTGCCCTCGCAGTCTTGCTCGGTATGGGCGTGACAGGCTGGCGGGCCGGCGTATTCCTGTCTGCGGCGCTCAACCCCGCGCTGGAGGGCCGCGATATCGAGGTCACAGGCCAGGTGGTGGCCATGCCGCAACCGGGGGAAGACGGCGTGCGCTTTCGCTTGGCTGTGGAATCTGCCCGGCTCAATGGCAGCGCCGTCGCCTTGCCGTCGCACATCATGCTGGGCTGGTATTCGGGCTTTGCCGGTCGCGAACCCGCCGTGCCGGCGCAGGACGCCGACCCGTTCGAGGTAGCGCTGGCCCTGCAGCGTCAACCGCAAGCCCTGCGCGCCGGCGAACGCTGGCAAATGACGGTTCGGCTCAAGGCGCCGCACGGCAACAGCAACCCTTTTGGTTTTGACTACGAACTCTGGCTGTGGGAGCAGGGCATACAGGCCACCGGCTATGTGCGAACCGGGCCGCGGGACACACCGCCGGCCAAACTCTCCAGCAGCTGGCAACACCCCATAGAGCAGGCCCGGCAAGCCGTACGCGAAGCGATTTTCCAGCGCATCGAAAACCGTCAGCTTGCCGGTGTGATTGCCGCGCTGGTGGTCGGCGACCAGGCCGCCATTGAGCGCGCCGACTGGGATGTGTTCCGTGCCACGGGCGTAGCCCACCTGATGAGTATTTCGGGCCTTCACATCACGATGTTTGCCTGGGCTGCCTCACTGCTGATCGGCGGGCTCTGGCGGCGGTCTGCACGCTTGACGCCGCGGCTGTGCCTGGCCTTGCCGGCGGCCGCTGCAGGTGCCTTGGGCGGCTTGTTGCTGGCTACGCTGTACGCGCTGTTCTCTGGCTGGGGCGTGCCTGCGCAGCGAACCATCTGGATGCTGGCCACCGTGATCCTGCTGCGGCAGGGTGGCAGGCAGTGGCCCTGGCTGCAGACCTGGTTGCTGGCCATGGCTGTGGTGGTGGCGCTGGACCCGTGGGCGTTGATGCAGGCCGGGTTCTGGTTGTCTTTTGTGGCGGTGGGCGTCTTGTTTGCTACAGATTCAGGAGCTGCTCGCGCTCATGGGGAAAGGGCTGCAGCCCAATCAGGCTCGCAAAGCGGGCCTGAAGGCCGGCACTGGTGGCAGCGTCGGCCCAAGTGGCTGAACAGTATCGGGCGTGCCATGCGGGAGCAATGGGTCGTTACGCTGGCGCTGACGCCACTGTCATTGTTGCTGTTTAACCAGGTTTCACTGGTGGGCCTGTTGGCCAATGCGGTGGCCATTCCGGTAGTCACACTGCTTATCACGCCGCTGGCCATGCTGGGCGTGGCGTGGGCGCCGGTGTGGTCACTGGCGGCGTGGTCGGTCGGCGGGCTGGCGGTGTTTTTGCAATGGCTGGCGAGCTGGCCGCTGGCCTCGGTCAGTGTGGCAGCGGCGCCGCTGTGGTGTGCTGTCGCCGGCGTGGCTGGCGGCGGCCTGTTGGCCACGCGTTTGCCGTTTTATTTCCGTGCGCTGGGCCTTCCCTTGTTGCTGCCGGTGCTGTTGTGGCAACCGGGCCGCGTGGCACCGGGGCAGTTTGAGTTGCTGGCCGCGGACATCGGGCAGGGCAACGCGGTGCTGGTGCGCACGGCAAACCACACGCTGCTGTATGACGCCGGCCCGCGCTTTTCGCGCGAAAGTGATGCCGGGCACCGCGTGCTGGTGCCGCTGCTCCGCGCGCTGGGCGAGCGGCTGGACATGCTCATGATCAGCCACCGCGACATCGACCACATCGGTGGCGCCCAAGCCGTCCTGGCCATGCAGCCCGAAGCCGGACTGGTGAGTTCTATTGAGGATTCGCACCCCTTGCAAACGCTGCGCAAGGCCAGCCGCTGCACGGCCGGCCAGCGCTGGGAATGGGACGGCGTGGCGTTTGAGGTGCTGCACCCTGCGGCCGCTGATTACGACGTTGCCAACAAGTCGAATGCCATGAGCTGCGTGTTGCGCATCTCCAGCAGCATCGCAGGCAGCAACCGGACAGCCCTGCTGGTCGGCGACATCGAGTCGCCGCAGGAGCTTCGGCTGGCGGCCGGTGTGCCCGCCAGCCTCAAGGCTGACTTTCTGCTGGTGCCGCACCATGGCAGCAAAACATCGTCCAGCGCGGTGTTCCTCGATGCCGTCAAGCCGCAGTGGGCCGTGGTGCAGTCCGGTTACCGGAACCGTTTTGGCCACCCGGTGGACTCGGTGGTGGCGCGCTATGAGGCGCGCGGCGTACGCCTGGTGAAGTCGCCGCAGTGCGGAGCCGCTACCTGGCAAAGCCTTCGACCCGACGAGATTTTGTGCCAGCGGGAGCAGGGCAGGCGCTACTGGCATCATGTGCCTGAACGTTAAAAAAATGCACGGACGCACCGCCTTGGCGCATAACTTGCTAAGCTACGTTAAAACAATTGCCATGCGCATAACTTGCTGGAGATCAAGCCAATGAGCCGACCGATGTTCGACGAAATGAATGCCACGGAGTCCAGCGTCCGTGAGCATTACCAGGGTTACCAGCGTTGGCTGGCCCGGCAGCCTGCCGATGTGATGCAGGCCCGCCGCGCCGAAGCTGAGATGATTTTCCGCCGGGTCGGCATCACTTTTGCGGTTTACGGGGCCAAGGACGAAGACGGCGCCGGCACCGAACGCCTGATTCCCTTTGACCTGATTCCCCGCATCATCCCGGCCCACGAATGGGCCAGCATGGAAAAAGGCCTGGTGCAGCGGGTTACCGCTCTCAATCGATTCATCCACGACGTTTATCACGGCCAGGAAATCATCAAGGCCGGCGTGGTGCCGTCCGAGCAGATATTCCAGAATGCGCAGTTCCGTCCCGAAATGATGGGCGTTGATGTACCCGGCAATATCTATTCGCACATCAGCGGCATCGACATCGTCCGTGCACCCGACGCGCAGGGCAATGGCGAGTATTACGTGCTCGAAGACAACCTGCGTGTGCCCAGCGGCGTGAGCTACATGCTGGAAGACCGCAAGATGATGATGCGGCTTTTCCCCGAGCTTTTCAGCGAAAACCGCGTGGCGCCCGTGGCGCATTACCCCGACCTGCTGCTCGAAACCCTGCGCGGCATGGCGCCGCCTGCCACGGCCGAGCCCACGGTGGTGGTGCTGACACCCGGCATGTACAACTCTGCTTACTTTGAGCACGCCTTCCTGGCGCAGCAGATGGGCGTCGAGCTGGTTGAAGGGCAGGACCTTTTCGTCAAGGACAACTTCGTCTACATGCGCACCACACGCGGCCCCAAACGCGTCGACGTGATCTACCGCCGCGTTGACGACGACTTCCTTGACCCGCTGGCCTTCCGGCCGAATTCCACACTGGGTTGTGCAGGCCTGCTCAATGTGTACCGAAGCGGCAATGTCTCGCTGTGCAACGCCATCGGCACCGGCGTGGCAGACGACAAGTCGATTTACCCCTACGTGCCCAAGATGATCGAGTTCTACCTCGGCGAAAAGCCCATCCTGAAAAACGTGCCGACCTACATGTGCCGCAACAACGATGACCTGCAGTACACCCTGGCCAACCTGAAAGACCTGGTCGTCAAGGAAGTGCACGGCGCCGGCGGTTACGGCATGCTCGTGGGGCCCGCGTCGACCAAGGCCGAGATCGAGGAGTTCCGCGCGGCCTTGCTGGCCAACCCTTCCGGCTACATCGCCCAGCCAACACTGAGCCTGTCGACCTGCCCCACGTATGTGGAAAGCGGCATTGCACCGCGCCATATCGACTTGCGGCCCTTTGTGCTGAGCGGTAAAGAAGTGCAGATGGTGCCGGGCGGCCTGACGCGCGTGGCGCTCAAAGACGGCTCGCTGGTGGTCAATTCGTCGCAGGGCGGCGGCACCAAGGACACCTGGATTCTTGAAGGCCCATCGTCGCCCGCGGCGTCGCAGTCCCAATCGCAATCGCAGTCATCGTCAAAAATGGGGGGAGCGTAATCATGTTGTCTAGAACCGCTGACCACCTTTTCTGGATGTCGCGCTACACCGAGCGCGCCGGCGATATGCCGCAGGCATTCGCGGGGATGACTCATCAATTGCGCGAAGCGCTTGTGATGTCGTCACCAAAACACGCAAAGCGCGCCAGCGCTTTCGGTGTTTGAGGCTTAGGAAGGAGAAAGAATGTTATCTCGCACCGCTGATCACCTTTTCTGGATGTCGCGCTACACCGAACGCGCCGAGAACACCGCGCGCATGCTCGATGTGAACTACCAGACCTCGCTGCTGCCGCAATCCGATGCGCTGGTGCAGGCCGGCTGGCAGGGCCTGCTCAGCATCAGCGAGCTCAAGCCCTCGTTTGCCGCCAAGTACGGCAACACCATCAATCCGCGCGAGGTCATGGACTTCATGGTGCGCGACGAGAAAAACTCGTCCAGCATCATTTCCTGCCTGCAAAATGCCCGTGAAAACGCCCGCGCTGTGCGCGGTACGCTGACCACCGAGGTGTGGGAAACGCAAAACCAGACCTACCTCGAAGTCATCCGCATGCTGCGCAGTGGTGACTTCGAGCGTGACCCCGGCCAGTTTTTTGAGTGGGTCAAGTTCCGCTCACATCTCTCGCGCGGCGTGACGCTGGGCACCATGCTGCAGGATGAAGCCTTCCACTTCCTGAGGCTGGGTACCTTTCTTGAGCGTGCCGACAACACCGCGCGGCTGGTGGATGTAAAGTTTCACGCCGTGCAGAACGACTTCCTCGGCATGGCTGTCGAGAAAGACCAGGAATACGACTTCTACCACTGGAGCGCCATCCTGCGCAGCGTTTCGGGCTTTGAGGTCTACCGCAAGGTCTACCGCGACGTCATCAAACCCGAGCGCGTGGCCGAGCTGCTGATCCTGCGCGCCGACATGCCGCGCTCCCTGCTGGCCTGCCTGAACGAAGTCATGAGCAACCTTGCCATGGTGACCAGCGACACCAGCAGCGAAACCCAGCGCCGCGCCGGCAAACTGCGCGCCGACCTGCAGTACGCACGCATCGATGAAATCCTGGCAACAGGCCTGCACGCTTTCCTCACGCAGTTCCTGGACCGGGTCAACGAGCTGGGCGCGCACATCAGCCGCGAGTTTTTGGTGCCGGCCACCCATTGAGCCCCCACGTTCGCTCGCTGCGCGTAGCTCTCTGCCCCCCGAGGGGGCGCTGCGCCTGCGGCCCGGCAAAGCCGGTTCCGCGGCCCCTGCTAGCCAAGATCTCTCTCGCGGCGAGGCTGCAGCGCGGCTGTAGTGCGTCCGGTTCAGTATTTGCGCGAGTATGAAGCTGCACGTACGGCACATCACCGACTACCGGTACACGGAGCCGCTGCGCTATGCGCTGCAGACGCTGTGGCTCACGCCGCAGTCCAGCCCCTCGCAGACGGTGAATTTCTGGAGCCTGGGTGCCCCCGAAAAACTCTTCACCCAACGCGATGCTTTCGGCAACACGATCAGCTCCTACACTTTCGTTGGCAAGGATGCCGACAACGTGCGCTGGAGCCTGGTTAACGCGGCCGGCGACGTGGAAACCTTTGGCGTGGCCGAGTTCAACGACCCGGAGACGCTGCCGCATCCGTACTTTTTTCTGCGCGCGACACACCTGGCCGAACCGCACTGGGAACTCGCCGAATTCGGCCGCCGTTTTATCCCGCAGAGCCTTGACGGCAGGGCAAGCCTGCCGGCCCTGCTGGCATTGAGCCAGGGCGTTGCGGGTGCGGTGAGCTACCTGAAAAACAGCACGAGCGTGACCACTACGGCGCTGGAAGCCTTCAAGTCCGGCGCGGGTGTCTGCCAGGATCAGGCCCACGTCATGGTCGCCATCTGCCGCAGCCTGGGTTACCCGGCACGTTACGTCAGCGGCTATTTCTACGCCGCCAACGAGCCCGACCTGGCCAGCCACGCCTGGTGCGATGTGTGCCTGGA
>NZ_JBFUBD010000038.1:0-21469 GCF_056405935.1 Polaromonas sp. P1_E3 | reverse complement strand
GCCCCGCACAGCCTGGCACAGTCTGGCACAGGGTGAACTCATAGACCCGCAAGGCAAGCTCAGCGCTGCTGGTCCAACCGGGCCCGACCCAGATTGGCGTGCCGTGCTGCGCGGGCTGGTCCACCTGCGGCCCGAACGTGCGCTTGACGGGGCACTGCTGGTGATTTCCTCCCGTAACTTGTTGGGAACAGGCCGTGAGAGTGTGCTTCAACTCGCGCTCGATGCCCGGCGGCAGCTCGACGACCTGCGTTCTGCTACCAGCCTGGCCTTGCCGGTCTACGTGATCGTCAGTCAGTGTGACGCGGTCGATGGATTTGCTCCGTACTGGCGTCTGCAGGGGCGTTCGCAGCGGGAAGGGATGTTTGGCTGGTCGGCACGCGACGGCCTGTTGCAGTCTGGCCCGGTCCAATGGATTGATGAGGCATTTGTTGCCATCGGCGAACGACTCAAGGAAATCCAGGTAGAGGCCGCCGCGGCGCAGGAGCAGATTGCCGACGCCGATGAGTTTTTTCTGTTTCCGAGGCATTTCGAGCGCCTGCATGTGCCCTTGCGCGACTACCTCGCCGAGGTCTTTCACGACACGGCGACGACGCAGCCTGCACTGTGCCGGGGTGTCTATTTCACGGGCTGCACCGACGGCACCGGTGCACCGGCGGGCATGCCGCGTGCCGATGTCTCGTTTGCCGAAGACGTCCTGACGCAAAAGGCGCTGGGGGAATGCGGGCTGGCGCGCGCCACGCTGGCCTCATTCTGGTCGCGTGAACCGGGGCTGCTGCGGCTTCAGCAAGGCTGCATCGTGCTGGCTGGGTTGTTACTGTTGGCACTGGTGTTATCGGGCTGGCGGCTGCAGCGCCAGGTTGATGGTCTGAGCCGCAGCATCGCCGCGCTCTACCAGTCGCAGGCGCTGGCAGGTGCACAGGAGAGCTGCGCTGGCCGCGCATTGATTGACGACGCACTGTCGCGGGCCTCGGCCCTCGATACCGACCTGGTGTTGGCGGCGATGCCGCTGTCCTGGGTCGATCGGCGTGCCAGCAACAACGCGGTTCAAGCCATCTCCGGTACCGTGATGGCGCGTACGGTGTTTCCGGCGCTGGCCTGCGGCCTGCAGGCGCGGGTTGCGCGGCTTGATGCTGGCCTGGTCGCGGCGTCAGAGCCGGCGCTTGCCGGTATCACAGTCAACAACTCGGCGTATGCCAAAACCCGCGCCAACCTGAAGGTGCTTGCGCTGGAAGTGAACAACCTGGAAGACAAGCTCCAGCGGTTCGCACGCTTGACTGCGATACCCGCCGAATCCACTGCCCGCAAGCTTGACGACCTCAACCTGGTTTATCTCTACGTCTACGGAGCGGGCTTGCCGCCTGCTGCGGCGCGGCCCGGCGGCGTGGTTGCCGCTTCGCTCGAGCAAGTGCCTTACAGCGGCGTGGTGAATGTGCCCGGGCGTTCGCGTGACAACTGGGCGCGCCAGCTGGCGAGTTCCAGCCGGCAGCTGCATGTTGATTTGCTTGCTGAGGCCTCGATGGGCCCCAGCCTCCTGGCCAAGGTTGATCCGGCAAAAGGGCCACTGGTTGAGAACACCCGGCGGTTCACTTCATGGTTGGTCTGGGTCGCCAAATCATGGGTGCCATCGGACCCGAACAACAATCCCTGCGCCGATGATGCAAAGGAGTTGCGGCAACTGCTGTCCCCGCTCGTGACGCAGTACAGCTATCCGAAAGAACTGTTGGCAGGTGACGGCGGTTTTGATGAAGCAAGGTGCTACAACCCGGCCATGCAGGTGCTGCGCGGCATGCAGCTTTCGCCCTACGGGCCTCTGCTCATCGCGCAAGGCCAGAGTCTGGTCATGAATCCGGCACTGTCGGCAGAGGTACGCGGCCTTGAAAGCCTGCTACAGCAGACTTTCATGCAGGTCCGGAACCCGCAGGCCTTTGCCTGTGTGAGTTCTGCGCCGGGCTGGCGCCTGGCCGACCTCGGCCGGTCCATGAATTACGCCGCTGATTACCAGCGATTCGCAGCAGGCCAGGGACTGCCGCCTCTCGGCGCGCCAGCGACCAGCAAGCCGCTGTTCGACCGGCTCGCAAGGGCGCAGCTTGAGCAGGTCATGAACGACGCGATGCGCTCGGCGCAGTCGGTTGCAAATGAGTCGTTCCTGCTTCAGGGACTTGACGCGGTCTCGGTGGCAGACCAGCAGCTTTTGCAGCAGAGTGGTGATTTTTCGCGTGCGCTGGATCCGCTGATCGGCAACCTGCGGCTCTATACGCAGTTCGGCTTTACAGCGAGCGTGGGACGCGTCTCACAGTGCGCGCGGGATTTTTCGTCAGACGCTCTCGGCCGCGTCTCGGGCCTTGTGAGTGGCAGCCGGCTTTATGACCCCGAGGCCGGTCCGGCCGACGGCCTGCTCGTGAACCTGGGCACTACACCCGTAATACGCGATTACCTCGCGCGACAGGTTGCGCGCGCGCAGGTGCTTACCGGCTACGCCGATCCTTTTGTGAATCTGCTGCGCAACACGGACGGTGTCAACGACGCTCAGCGCGACAACGCGCAAACTTTGCCGTACTGGAGCAACACAATCAACGAAGTCACCAGCTATGTGCAATTCAAGGATCCCGGAAAGCAGGTCGGCGCCCTTGATACGCTTTTCCTCAAGACCATTGCCGATCTTACCTATGCCAACTGCGGCAAGGTGCTTGCGGCCTACCAGCCGGCGGACTATGGCAACGACATGTTCTCGGAGCGGCGGCGCGACCTGATTGCACAACTGAACCTGCGTTGTGTCGACCGTCGTACTGAACAGGCAACCAGCGCCTACGATGCGCTGGCCAAACGCTTCAACAGCCGGCTCAAGGGGCGGTTCCCGTTCGGCGAGACCAGCAGCCCGGATGCCTCACTGGCTGAGGTGCAGGGCTTCTTCAGTGACTACGCGGCACAACGCGACGCCCTGCAACAGTCGCTCGCCAGCCTGGGCACTTCGAGCTGGGCTGTCTCGGCACGCGGATTTCTCAAGGAGCTTGATGCGGCCGACCAGTTTCTCCGGCCAGGTTTGGGCATAGGCGCCGCGCCGCAGCCTCTGAAGCTCGATATCACATTCCGTGCACTGCCCAAAGAGTCTCCTGGCAGTGAGCAGGTCGTCAGCTGGGTTGTGAGCTCAGGTTCCAGGGTGGCGGGATATCCGGGTGCAAACCCGCCAGCCGTGGACTGGAGCTACGGCCAGGTCATCGCGCTTGATCTGAATTGGGCCGAGCTGTCTGTGTGGCGGCCGGCCGCCTACCCGGCGCAAAACGGTTACCGGGCAGAAGGCAGCACGGCCTCGTTTACTGAAAGTGGCAACTGGGCGCTGCTGCGCATGCTGCAACGCCATCAGCCCATGCCGCCGCGGCCGGCCGATCCCCTCAAACCGGGCAAGGCGTTGCTCGAATTCGGTGTGCCGATACAGCGCGTCACCCAAGCTACGCCCACCACAACACCGGCAGTCACGACTGGGCAGGCCACGTTCTACCTCGGCCTGGCCTTGTCGGGCATCGACCCGAAATCCCAGGCAAGCACAGGTCTCGCCTGGCCCGGACCTTTCCCCAAATCTGCGCCGCAGCGGCAAGACATTTCCACGCAAAAGTGAGGAAAACCATGAACACTGAATTGATGACCCGATCACAGCGCTACTTTGGCGAACGGCTTGGGTGCTCGTTGGAGAACCTGCTCGAGCCGATCGACGCTGGCAATCCCGCCGGCTATTCTGTCAAAGGCAATGGGGTCTACAACACCATTCAGAACGCCAGGCGCGAGGATGACGCGAGCTTGCCGTTGGGTCCCTGGGAGCACAAGCTCAAGCGAGCCGACTGGCCGGTGGTAAGCCGCGTCGCAACCGAGGCCCTTTGCCGCAAGACCAAAGACCTGCAAGTTGCCGCCTGGCTGCTTGAAGCGGAGGTGAACCAGCATGGGTTTGCCGCGATCGCCCCAGGCTTGCTGCTGCTCGATGGTTTGCTGCGTGAGTACTGGGACGATCTTTACCCCCAGGACGCCGATTCCGGCGGAGAACACCGGGCCAATATCCTGCGCTCGCTCAACAACCGCTTGCCGTTTGTGCTCAAGCAACTCGCCATGACCTCGACCGGCATGCATCGCAACCATAACCTGGCCGACTGGGAGGTTGCCATGCACCGTGAACGGCTGACGCCGGCCGCTGCGGCCGAAGCGAACCATGCTGACGAAGAAGAGCACGCCGACATCGGGACCATTGTTGCGGCTATGGCTTCAACGCCTCTGGCCTGGTACCAGGCGCTGCACCAGCAGCTGCAGGATGCGATGGTTGCGATGCAGTTTCTGAGGGACGGTATCGACAGTCATTTCGCGGTAGACGGGCCGAGTCTTTCGGCGCTGTCTGGTTTGCTGGAGCAGCTGCATGCATTGGCTGAATCCGAGTTGCAAAGGCGCGGAGTAACACCGGCTGGGGCGGCCTGCGAGCCCTCAACCGAGGTGGAAGCGGACATTGCTGCAGGAACCGATGAGACATTCACTCTTGACGGCCAGAAGTGGGCCGCAGATGACCGGCGCCAGGTCTATGCGAAGCTGGAGCAACTGGTCGAGACGCTTTTGAAGCTGGACCCACACAGTCCGGCGCCCTACCTGATACGCCGTGCAATCGAATGGGGAAAGCTCAACACCGCCGAGCTCTACAAGGAGGTGTTTATCCGCCTGGGGGGCCAACTCAACATCTTTGAACTGGTCGGGCTTGAAACTCCCGCAGCGCGGGAGGAAACATGATCGCGCCAGCTGAACCCCAGAAGCTCTTTCTGCCGGGTTCCTTGCAGAGTGAGCCGTCACCGACGCCGGTGGCGGTAGGGGATACCGCTTCGGACTGGAAAGACCTTTGCGAACTGCCGGCCTTTTTACTCAGGGATTGTTCAACCATTGCTACTGCTCTTTCGGGGCCGCGCCTGGCACGCGCTTGGGCGCGTGCTGTTGTGATGTACTGGAGCCGCCTTGAAAGGCTGGGTGGCCTGGACCTGTCGCAGCCGCTCTATATCCTGAATATGGGGCCGGATGACGGTGCCCTGGCGGCGGCAGTATTGGCCGCTTTGCGCGACGAGATGCATGCATGCGGCATGCTCGGCTGGCCTGTGCGGTATGTGCTTTGCCCAAAGGCCGGCGAAGAGCCGGCACTGGCGCTTCTCAGGCAGCCGGCACTGCAGCCTTTTGTCGCGCGCGGCTGGCTTGACCAAGCTAGCTGGCAGGCCCGGCGCGGCCATCCGCTCTTGCTCGGTGCGAACCGCTTTGCCTTGTTCGGGTCGCGCAATCCGGTGGTTGCGATGACCGCCGGTGGGTTCTCCGCATTGCAGGCCGAGCTGTATGGTGTGCACTATGGCGAACTGCTGCAAGCGCGAATCCAGGCTCAGGCCGTCAGTGACGGCCGTTTTGCGCTGGCTTGCGAATGGCGGGCTTTGGCCGAAGACGAAATCGGTACAGCCATGTCCGCACTGCTGGACCATTACCGCGCCAGCCTGATCAATGCCACGGTGTTACTTTCAAACTCCGCGCTGTCCCTGCTGGACGCGCTGGCCGATTTTTCCRCCGGGCGCTATTTGCTGCTGGCGGCAGACCAGGGAGTCGCCGATGAACGGCAGATCAGGCTTAACTCCATGGCGCTTCCTGAGCAACTTGCTCCTGGCGAACTGTACTTCCCCGTCAATTTTCATGCGCTTGGGATGCACCAGGAAAGCGCCGGTGCACATGTTGCGCATCTGGAGTGGGGCGCATCGGGATGTATTCAGCATATGGCTTGCCGCGACGATGCCATCGGCATGGATGCCGCAAGCTGGAGCAGCCTGGTCGATACGGTAGATGAAGACCACCCGGCGGAGCGCTGGTGGCACGGCGCATCTCACGCCCCCGTGGAAAGCATCGATGAAATCAATTTTCGCCTTCGCTGCTCCGGTCACGACCCATGGGCTCTCCAGTCCATCCTTGACAGCCTTGACCTTCGCCTGCTCGACGCTGCGCACGAGGGTGCACTGCAAACACTACATCGCAGCCTGGCACGCACATGGCAGCAGATGACACAGCGCCAGCGTTGTGATGCGGGGCTCGGCCTTGCCGGTTTGCTGGTGCATGTGGGGCGGTGGGCGCTGGCGCGTGATGTGCTCGCCGAAACTCCCGACAGCGATTCGCCGGCGGTTGCTCGCATCGATCAGCTGCTGCTACGTGCGCGACTGGAGTCGGAAACCGGGCGTAGCGCCACCGCATTGCGCGTGGTACGGGAATGTCTGCGCCTGGATGCCGGTCATCCTGAGGCACAAGGCATGCATGAGCTGCTGGAGCGCCGGCTGGCCCATTGGCAGGCCAACAACTGGTATGAAGCCGATGCGATGCGCGACGATGAGCTCTCGCTCGAGCCGCTTGATGCCCTGCATATCCCGGCATGGCTGCATCAATACCGGGACCCGAACATCGCCGTGGTGGCCGGACTGCCGCCAATTACCTGTGAAGCGGAGGCGCAAACCTATCTTGCCCATGTGGGCAGCCGCGACGGGACCGAATATGCCGTGGTTCACCGGAACTTCGGTTTTGTCGGTGCCATCGGTTTGCGCCGCGAGGGCGATATGGCGCATATCCATTTCTGGATAGGTGTCGAACATCAAGGCACTGGCTTTGGTGCGCGTGCGGTGCGGCTGCTGACGGCAAGCCTCGCCGGCGGACCGGTGAGGCACCTGTTCACCTCGGTTCACGAGGGCAACACGCGCTCGCACCGGCTGCTTGAGAAAGCCGGGTTTGACACGCTTGGGCACGAGTCGCACGGCGACGACGTGGGTTACCAGTTTATGCACTTCGCGCTGCCTGGCGCGCTTGCCTGCACCGATGACGAACTCGAATTGCGCCTGGCGGCGATCTGCGACTGCATCGGAGAGCCGCTGGTGACCGGTCAAATTTTCACAAGGAGAAGCGTTCATGCTGTCTAGATCCAGTTTGCGGTTAGCTCGCGGAGCACCAACTACAGCGAGGCGCGCAGGCGTCACCATCGCAGCGCGTGCGGCGCCGCTTGCTGCAGCGGGTGCGGGAAGAATGGCAGTAACAGCGTCCGGCTTGTCTGTGATGGCGCTCCGCGCCGCGAAGTTGGCGCGCAACGTAATGGCCAGTGCGTCTGGCGGCGGGGGGGGCGCAGCACCGGCTGCGATATCCCGGCGCCAACCCGCCGACCTTGCCGTCCGGAATCAGCTAGGCCCGGTGCCCGGCCGGTTTCCGCCGGTCAAAGGTGTCAAGCAGGTACTCGGAACCCACGCGCAGCAGTCGACTTATAAAAGAACACCGTCTGGCGCATCGGTTGAGGTCGACCATATGACTCCAGATTCACTGCACCAGCCTGTGGGCAGTTCGAGAAAGAGCGGTGGCGGGGCGGCACTCAGCAAGCGGCTGCCTGCAGCGGCGATGAACGAAACCCAGCACCGCCGCAAGCTCACCACCGGCAGTAGCAAAGCTGCCCAGGATTTTCGCGCCTATCTGCTGCAAGCGCACCACGGAATGGTGCCATTCAAGGGCAGGATGCAAACAACGAAGGATCACTACGCGGCAGCGATTGAACTGGAGTTCCGTTCTACGGCGACGGAATCGACGCTATTCGGAAAACCGACACTCCATGATCCGCGGCCGTTCGACAAGCCATCGCAGAAGGGCGTGGTCCCGATACAGGACGCGAAGTGGAGCATGGACAGACAACTCGACATGCTAAAGCGTCTCGGAAGCACCGGCCACATCGATTCGACACATGAGAGCCATCTTGTGGACGTTGTCACTGCGCAGCGCGCAGAACTTGCCGACATGTACAAAAAAAATGGGCACCAAAGTTGAGAGGCATAAAGCATCTCGATGGCGGCACATCGGTCTGAAGCGTCATGAGCCAAAAGAGATCGGCATTTGCGGCTGGCAGTGGGCCCAAGGGAACCGGACCACCGGCCCAGGTGTCTGGCGCAAGTGGCGTGCTATCTGCGCCGTTGCTGGCTCAGCAGGGTGGCTCGGGCGGCGCCGGTGGCTCGGCAGGTCCTGTGTTGTCGCCGATGACGCCGGTTCATGCGAACCCGGGAGGTGGCAGCGGCCTTTCGCCGATGGTCCTTTCGACGGCAACGCCGGTCCAGCCTGCGCAACCTGCCTATTTTTCGTCGATGATTCCGCAGCGCCAGATTCCGATTGGCCAAGGGCAGGCGGTCAACGCCGGCCCGGCCGGAACGTTTTCGTCGCCGGTGGCGGTGGCCAAGCCGCCGACACACAAGCAGAATCAGGCGGGGGCTCACAGCCTTGGTGCCGACGCCGCGAGAGCCTTTTTAGCGATGCCGCCGCAACGCCAGACGAGCGAGTTGCAGCGGCTGGAGACCTTGGCGGAGGCGTCACAGACGCTGGCACAGTCTGCCGGCCATGTTTCCGCCACACACCGAAAGCGCGCGCGGACGTGGACCGGGAACCCCACAGGAGACGGCTTTCGCGCACTTCATCCGGGGCAGGACGAAGCGACCCAGTCACAAACCAGCGCCCATCTTGTGGCGGGCATGCGCAGCGCCTTGGGAGCCAATCCGCCGCCGGCGGCCGAGAATTTTGTCCAGGCCAGCGGCCAGCTCCTCAGCACGTTGCGCATGCCTACCGGTCATGTATCGGCGCCGGTCGGGGTGGCCGGCAAAGTTCGGGGACAACGCCACCCGACCAGCGGCGACATGCCGGCGATCCCCCATGGCGGCAGCGCGCATTCGCATGCCGACCGTGCGCGCTCCAGCAGCCTGGTCAGCGTGGGCAAGGCGGCGCTGGCAAGCGGTGGTCCGGTAGACGCTGTGGTCGGCGGTGCGGCCGCAGCCGCGGCGGTAACACTCAGCAGCATGTCTTTGCCGCACACCGCTTCCAACGTGGCGGGGAGTATCTACAACCCGGCGCAGCAGCGGCAGCAGCTTGCATCGCGCGAAACCTTCAAGGCGCAGACGGGAATGTTGTTGCAGGCGCTCGGGGCGCCACCCGAAACCGCCACCCAATCGGCCAATGCGCCGGTGCTGCCGCTCAACCGGCCGACTTCGCCGCCCCGTGCTGCCATTTCCGCACCGGTTGCCAAACCGGCCGTGGCCAAGCAGGCCGCAAGCAAGCCAGCCACAGGCAAGTAACGTTGTTTGACCTGGCACACCGCACTGAAGCAAACCTTTTTAACAGGAGTTCATATGAGTCAATCACGAAAATTTCCGGAACTGCCCCCGGTGCCACAGAACAAGCATGTTGCGGCCACCGCCACGTGGTTTTTTGGAAAAACCACGGGGGCCTCGCCGGCCGTCAGCGCTTTCTACGCGAGCCATCCAAAATTGCTGGCTAAATCTGCGGGCCCGGTCAACTCGTGGAAGCTCGGCGCAAAAGAGTCGGCCTATGTGAATGCGCATGCTCATCCGGCGAGCACCACGGACCAGATGGCAAAAAGGGTGCCAACGATCGTGCGTGCAGCGAGTGCGTCTGCGGTGGGGACCTTGTTGTCAACTGCGCATCGGCAGTTGCAGGAGGCGCATCCCGATTCTGATCCGACGGCGTTCGGCGGCAGCTAATGAGGGCCGCGTACCTGGCCACATCCGGCCGTTCGGCCCCCGCAGGCTGGTGATGACGCACGCCCCGATACCGCGCGCACAGTGCTGAGTGGGCCGGGGGGTCGGTCGCGAGCATCCCCATCGAGACAGTCTTTAAAGGAGTAAACAATGGCATCCAAACGACAAACGCCAGCGTTGTCCAAGCCAGTCACTGCACAATCAGGTCCGAAGACGACGCGTACAGCGCCGCTTTCCACCGCTGCTCCGCCGCGAGATCTCGTACATGCGACGATGACAGTCACCGCGCCCGGCGGAGGGCGCCTGACCGGCGACGATGCTTCGCTTTCTGTGACTGGAAAAAACACCGCCTGGGCCAAAACACCGGTCCCGGCCGGCGGCGCCGGCGTGCCGAAATACCAGGCCCGCGTGGCCTATATGAAGGCCAACCACGCGAACCATCCGCTTGCACAAAACCTCATGGACCGGCATGTCCAGCAGACTCCGGCTGAGGACAAACGCGGGCTTTCCTGCGCCGAGGGGCACAGCCTCATCGCCGCACACCAGGAACTGAACCAGCGCGGCAACACCCATGCGGCGGCACACCTCGACGCGTTCACGGCCGGGCTGGTGCCAGCCGTACCGGCTTATGTGCCGGCAGCTGCACCGACCTTCGGCGCCAACGCCAAAAATGCGCGCAAGAACCTGCTCATGAGCAAGTACCAGGCGGCCGAGGCAACCCGCATTGCGGATCATGGCACGCTCGTACAGCAGCGCCAGGCTACGCTCGACGGCCTGGCGAAAAGCATGACCGGCATGGACAGCTGGCACGAGTACGCAGCGAAGGAGTCGTCGTTCCTGGCCTGGAACGACATCCAGCAGCACGGCGCGCTGACCAATGTGCACCACCACGCCAGCAGCGAGGTCAGTGCGGGTCACCCGATGGAGTATTGTGTGAAGTGCCGTGCCGAAGTCACCGGCGGTCTGAAACACAAATGACCCCGATCCGGCAGGCCGCTCGCCGGCGGCAGCAGGAAAATCCCGACCACAAAGAAATACATGCCGCRCATCTATGAATCCCCTACGATGGGTGACGCCGACATCCGTGTCGCGCTCGTCAGTGACCTCGGCCAGGCCGATCTGCTCGTACACCGGGTCAGCAGTTGGGGCCTGGCCACCCGTCCCTGGCTTTGGTATATGGCCCCGAAGCAGGATGCGAACCTGTACGTCTACTTTTGCTCGCTTGRCATGGCGCAGCTCAGGGTCTGCTATGTCGACACCTACGGCCAGGCTGGTTGGGTCAACATACAGCAGCGGCATCCGGTAGCGCACTTGCTGCGCTGAGTTGTTATTTGGGTGGAGGCGGCAGTGAGATGGTGCCCATATTGGGTGGCAGCCCGAGCTTGAGCGAGAGGTAGTGGCGTTGCGACAGTGCCTCGTCTGCGCTGCCAAAACGCCCGACGGTGACTACAGACCACGAATTGCCTGCAGGCTCGCCCATCAGCACGACCGTGCTGGTGACGCCTTGTGCCTGTATTGACGAGGCCAGCTGGCTGGCGGGCTGCGCCGTCGAAAACTGTGCCGCCTGCAGCGCGAAGCTTGGAGAAGCCGTGGCCACTGTCGGCAATATCAGGCTGGCCGCAGGCAGGGGTGACGAGGCCGCGGCGGCCGGCGCGCTTGCCGGGGCCGCAGCGGCTGTAGAAGCGGCCGCAGAAGCGGTAGTGGAGGCTGGTGTGCTGCCAGATGTTGCAGTTGGTGTGGAAGCCGCCGCAGTGCCTGAGGCGGCCCGGCCCGGGATTTTCGCGCTGATCTGTTGTGCTGCTTTGGTCAGATCCTCTTTGAACGAGGAGGGCGCAAGCAGCCCGGCGGAAAACGCCGCGACGCCGAATACCAGGGTCAGCAGGACAAGACCGAACTTCGCCAACACGGCTGGACTCAGGGCTCACCGCTGCCGGCGGTGGCGATGGTCGCGTGCGTCCGGCTGGGACTCAGGCTGTGTTTGCGCACCAGTCGTCCGAAAGCGCTGCGATCCTGTCCCGCGATGAGTGCCGCCTGAGTCAGGTTGCCGTTGGTTTGCATCAGCAAGCGGCTTACATACAGCCGCTCGAATTCCTTGACGGCCTGTTGCTTGGCTGTGCGAAAGAGCGTCGGGTCGACGGCAGGCTGCACACCGCGCGGCCGGGAAACCGCCTGGCTTATATCTATCTCGTTGCCATCGCTGAGCAGGAAGGCCCGTTGGACCACATTCTCCAGCTCACGCACATTACCCGGCCACGTGTAGCTCTGGATGAAAGCGATCGATGCAGGTGTCAGGCGAGCCTGTGGCCTTCCGTGGTGATGGCCGAGCCGCGTCAGGAAAATCCTGGCAAGTTCGACGCCGTCATCGTCGCGCTCGCGCAGCGCAGGCAGATAGACCGACAGCACGTTGATGYGATACAGCAAGTCCTTGCGAAAACGGCGTGCTTCGGCAAGCTCGTTGAGGTTTGCGTTGCTGGCCACGACGATACGAACGTCGGATTGTTTGGTCGAACTCCCGCCGACGCGGCGGTAACTGCCGTCTTGCAGAAAGCGCAGCAGTGCGGCTTGGGCCTTGAGGCTGAGCGCGTCAACCTCGTCGAGGAAAAGTGTGCCGCCGCCGGCTTCGCTGACAAGCCCGAGCGAGGCAACTTTTGCGTCTGTGAAAGCGCCTCGCTCGTGGCCGAAAAGTTCACTTTCCACCAGCGTCTCCGCGAGTGCCCCGCAATTGACCGGGACAAAAGCGCGGTCTGCCCTCTTGCTGCCGTAGTGAATGGCCCGCGCCGCCATTTCCTTTCCGGTTCCTGTTTCACCCTCGACGAGAACCGCCGCATCAACTCTGGCGACACGCTCGATCTGCGTACGTACTTTCGCCAGGGACTCAGAAGACCCCAGCAACTGGAAGCCGAACCTTGCACTCATCAACATCCCCCGTTTTATTGCGGCTACTTCAGGGGCTTCTGCCTGCTTTCGCGTGGAAGCAAGAAGAAACCGAGTGCCTGGAAGCGCAAACATAAGAGAATTGCCAACCCCTCACATCCTCCAATTGCAGGAGCAATTAGTACCGAAAATTCGTGATTGATCTGGCTGCTGAACTGCACTGAAGGCTGACCCAATTTTTCACTGAATTCCAGCTTCAAACTCCTGTAAGCAGAATGTGTGAGTTGCAGTCGGGGGGCGGTGATGTCCTCAGGAATTTTTACCTCTTTTCAAAGGCCAGCCGGACAGCCTTTCGCCAATAATGCCGGCGCTTGCCAGTGCTGACAAACCTTGCGTGGCGATGGCTGCTCTTGTCTGATCGTCGATACCTGGTCGATACCTATTACGTCTTACAAACCCGCGAATGAGCATCGGGTTCTGGAAAATAACCAGGGTCTCTGATGACTTTCAAAATCGTGACCTCACAATCCTCATCCCCTGTCAGAACTGACAGGTAGGGCATACACGGACCGGCTCCGCAAAACTCGACATTTCCCGCATCCTCGACGGGCCTTGGTAAACCGCAGTCTGCAAACCGGCGGAATCGTTGCAATCCATGGGGTCACTTCAACCGCTATGGCATGCTTGCGAGCATGACAATGCGCGGCAAACTCGACAATTGGGCCAGGCGGATCAAGCRAGACGGACTGACGCTCTGGTTTGCCGGCAAACACCCGGCAACGCCCTGGTATGCGAAGGCGCTAGGGCTCTTCGTCGTGGCCTATGCGCTCAGTCCCATCGACCTCATTCCGGACTTCATCCCGGTGCTCGGGTATCTGGACGATGCCTTGCTGCTCCCGGGGTTGATTTGGTTGACCATCAGGCTCTTGCCCCCAGAGGTGCTCGCCGATTGCCGCGACCGGGCCGATGAGTGGGTGCGGGCGCAGGGCTCAAAGCCGCGTAGCCGGGTTGCTGCGTTCGTGATCGTACTGGTCTGGATCGGATTCGCCGCAGCCTTGTGGATCTGGCTTGTCCAGCCGCGGTTATAGCCTCCGCGCAATCACCGCAGGCCTTGATTCAGCGCCGCTGCTGGGATCGGTAACCATCCTGCTTGCCGATCAGCCCGCCTTCGCATCCTTCAGCGTTTCAACCAGTGCCCGCAAGCCGGCGGTATAGGACCGCCAGCCGAGGCCCTGGATGGTCGCTTTTACCGCGGGCGAAATGATGGAGTGGCTGCGCCACGCTTCGCGCGCGGCGATGTTGCTCATATGAATCTCCAGTACCGGAAATGGCATGGCCTTGATGGCGTCGTGCAGCGGCACGCCGTGCTGGGTCAGGCCTGCAGGGTTCAGCAGGGCGCCCTGCGCGGTGTCGATGTTTTCGTGGAATTTGTCAATCAGTGCGCCTTCGTGGTTGGACTGGAATATCTCCAGTTCAACTTCAAGCTCACCGGCCAGCGATTGCAGGCTGGCGTTGATTTCGGCCAGTGTGGTCGTGCCGTAAATATGCGGTTCACGACGGCCGAAAAGGTTGAGGTTGGGACCGTGCAGTACAAGAATTTTCATGATGGCTGCGGGCTTACTTGCGGATGCGTGCAAGTTCGGAGGTGTACAGCTTCACGATCGTGGGATCGTAAGCGCTCATGAACCGTTCGACGACTGGTTTGGCCACTTGCCGCATGCGGCCCTGCTCGGCCGGGCTCAGCTCGTTGTATTGCATGCCCTTGGCCTGCAGCTCGCCCACGGCTTTTTGCGCCGCGGCGCGGCTGACCTGGCGCTGGTAATCACGCGTTTCGGCGGCCGCGTCGTTCATGATCTTTTTCTCGGCCGGTGAGAGCTTGTCCCAAAAGCGTTTGCTCACCAGCACGATGTTGGCTGCATACACGTGGTTGGTGGCGCTGACGTACTTCTGGATCTCGTAGAACTTGTTGGACTGGATCACGGCGAAAGGATTTTCCTGGCCGTCGACGGCTTTGGATTCCAGGGCGCCGTAGAGCTCGGCGAACGGCATGGGCACTGGGTTGGCCTTGAAGGCCTTGAAGGTCTCCAGGAACACCGGGTTGGGAATCACACGGATCTTCAGGCCGTCCAGGTCTTCCGGCCTGGTGATGGGGCGCTTGCTGTTGGTGACATTGCGAAAGCCCAGGTCCCAGTAGCCCAGCGCGACAAGGCCTTTCTCCGGCAGCTTTGCGATGAGCGCCTGGCCCAGCGGGCCGTCCAGAAGCGCGTCAGCCTGGGCAAAGTTTGCGACCGAAAAAGGAAAATCGACCAGCCCGAATTCCTTGACGATGCCCGCCAGAGAGGTGGTGGCCGGCGCCGACATTTCCTGCACGCCGCCTTGCAGGGCTGACTGCTGCTGCAGCTCGTTGCCCAGCGTCGAAGCCGGGAATTCCTGCACCTTCATCTTGCCGCCGCTCTTGGCTGCCAGCAGTTCACTGAAACGCTTGACGCCAAAGCTCACCGGGTGGTCGGCATTGTTGAGGTGGCCAAACTTGATGGTGCGGTCCTGGATGTCCTGGGCCAACGCCGGGGCGGATGAAAGCGCCAGCAGCGCGGCTGCCAGGGTGAGTGACCTGCGATTGAACTGCATCTGGATTCCTTTTATTGCGGAGAAAGAGGAAAGGGCAAAGGGGCGCGGGGCAGGGCTGATTGGCCAGATCGCCCTGGACCGGCGAATCATCCAACAAAGTGGAAAGTCTTTCCATAATGGAAAACCATTATCATTTGAAGTGCAAGACGCTTTCAAAAGCCGTGGCCAAATGTCGGCAGATTGGCAAACAGCTAACCGGCAAAACCAGAGAATCAACCGCATGAGCACCCTTCTCGAAAGAAGCTTCAACACCCTGGAGCAACTGGCCGCGCACCCCGAAGGCCAAACCGTCTCCATGATTGCGGCCAGCCTGGACATGCCGCTCAGCGCCACCCACCGCCTGCTCGCAGAGCTGTGCCGCTGCGGTTATGTGCGCCAGGTGCGCGAGCAGGGTGAATACGTGCTCACCATCAAACTGGTCTCGCTGGGCCTGGGTTTYTTGAGCGCCTCAGGCATCGTCGATGTCGCGCAGCCCCTGCTCGACCATCTGGCCGAAGAGTCCGGCGAACTGGTGCGCCTGGCGGTCGTCGACGGTGATGACCTGACCTTCGTCGCCAAAGCGCAGGGTGCGCGCCGCGGCCTGCGCTACGACCCCGACATGGGGCTGTCGGTGCGCCTGTCTTGCAGCGCCGCGGGGCATGCCTGGCTTTCCACCATGAGTGATGAAGAGGCCCTGCGCCTGGTGGCCCAACAAGGTTTCGGCCCACCCAAAGACTTCGGCCCCAAGGCCCCCACGACCGTGAAGGCGCTGCTCGGCTTTGTGCACGCGGCACGCAAGCGCGGCTTCAGCACCATCAGCGAAGTGTTCGCACCTTCCATGTCCGCCATGGCAGCGCCCGTGCTGTCGCCCTCGGGCGCGATCGGTGTGGTCACGATCGCGGGGCCACTGGTGCGGCTGACGGAAAGCCGGATGGAGGAGCTGTCCGAAGCGCTGCGGGCAACGGCCGATGAGATCCGGGCAGCCAGCGGGGCTTCGGCCCTGTTCAAGAAGCGGGCGTAGGCTTTCCGCGCTCCCGCTGAAGGGAAGCTGGGCGCAACGGGACCTTGTCGATGCAGTGCACACAGCCGCGCGGCAATCGGCAAATCGGCAAGGCCGCCCGCCCGCATGTAGCGCTTCTGTTCTAGCCCTGGGGTGTGTACTCCCGCAGTACATGCCGCAAACATGCGATGCCGATGTCACCATCTGTATCCATACCGGCGCCCAGCAATTCTGGTTTCTTCGGGTGCTCCCTCTGTACGCCACCCCACTGAGATTTTCTGACAAACGTCACAAAGTGTGGGAGGCGAAAAGGTAGCTTACAGGGCAGTAGCAACCGCCTTGTCAAAGGTATTACTGCAGCGTATCTTGCGATCAAACAAGCACAGCAGGGGGATACGCTTGAAACGGTTGAAGTCGCTGACTTTTCACGCCAGGTCGATTCGCTCCCACCTGTTCTGGACCTACGCCGCGCTGGGTACCGTGCTCGTGGTGGCGCTGATGGTGCTGGCCGAGCTGGCGGCAAGCCGCATCGTGCTGGACGCCGCGCAACGCGAGCTCGAGCAACTGGGCCGCCGCACGCAGGAGCAGCTGCTGCGCTTTCAGGAACCGGCCCGCGCCTGGCTGGAAGCCACCACCAATGACCCGCACGCCGGTCTCGAAGGCGAGAACGATATTTCCGTGCTGCGCATGCAGATGTCGATGCAAAACCGCTATCCCCAGATTGCCTCGCTGGTATTCGGTTATCCGGACGGCAGTTACCTGCAAAGCATGGTGCTGCGCACCGAACGCGACCGGACCTGGGCCAAATCGCTGCCGGAAGCCCGCTATGCGGAGCAGATCATCCGGGTCGACGAACATGAAAAGCGCGTGGAGGAGTGGGTCTTTTACGACCAGCAGATGACCGCCATCGCCAGCGAGCGGCGCCCCTGGGGCAACCGCTATGACCCGCGCACGAGGCCCTGGTACGAGGGGGCGAGCGAGTTGAATCTGGGCACCTTCCAGGCAAGTGACCCTTTTGTGCTGCAGCTTCCGGCGGAGTTCGGCATGGCGCTGTCGCGGYCGCTCAGCGGCCCGAAAGGCGGCGTTGCGGCAGTGACGTTCACGGTCGCGGGCCTCTCGGATTTTCTGCGCGCACGCAGCCAGGAAAGCCATGCCGAGCTGATCCTCTTTGATGAGCAGGGCCGCGTCTGGGGCTGGTCGGATGCAGACCGCCTGCGCCGTCTGCTGTCGTCCGGCCGGCCCGTGAGCCTCGCTGCGTTGAATGACCCCTTGTATGCCGCGTTGCCGCCGCTGATGACGCAGGCCTCGCTGAAAGATACGCCGATTCATTCGATCGAAGGCGCCGACGGCCAGCGGTTTGCCACGGTGGTGGTGCCGATGGAAGGCGTGTTCAGCCGCAAGGCCTATGTGGCCCTCGTGTCCGACCAGACCTTGCTGCTGGCGCAGGTGCGGCGCATGCGATGGATGCTGCTGGCGGTAGGCGTGGCGGGGCTGGTGTTGCTGATGCCCATGCTGTTCTGGATGGCCAACCGGTTGGCAAGGCCCTTGAAGAACCTGGTGCGCTCGGCCAGGCACATCCGGCAATTCGAATTTGACAGCGACATTCCCCAGGACAGCGACATCGCCGAGGTGCGCCGGCTGCAGGAATCGCTGGCGCTGGCACGCATCGCGCTGCAGGGCTTTTCGCGCTACGTGCCGCGGCCGCTGGTGCAGCACTTCATCGCCAACCGGCTGACGCCGCAAGCCGGCGTCGAGCAGCGCGAGCTGGCCGTGCTGTGCGCCGCGCTGGACGACGAGCACGCCACGGCCATGACCTGGTCGCCACATGCCGACCACTACCTGCAGATCCTGGCGGTAGAGGTGGCGCAGGGCAAGGGCATGATGGACCGCTACGAAAGCTGCACCGCCGTCGCGCTGTGGAATACACCGCTCAATGTGTCCAACCCGGCCGGTTACGCCTGCGAGGCGGCCCTGCGCGCGGTGGACTCCATGAAGACGCTGGCCGAAGGCCTTGACATGCCGGTGAAGCCGCCACGCTTCGGCCTGGATTTCGGCAACGCCACGGTCGGAAACTTCGGCACCTGGGACCACCTGACTTTCACCGCGGTGGGCGCACCGCTGGACCGGGCCCGCGCGCTGGCGCGGCAGGCCAATGCGCTGGGCGTGAACATTGCGGCCAGCCGCGCGGTGGCGCTTGCGGCGGCCAGGCATTTCCGTTTCAGGCTGGCGGCTACCGTGCTGATGGGCCCCAAGGGTGAGCCGTGCGAGGTGTATGAGCTCCTGGAAAGAATAGACCACGAACACCATGCGAAACACGAGGGCGTTAGCCTGCCGGCTGTGTGAGCTGCAGGTTTCACCTTCGGGTCCGCGGAGTTGTTCTTTGTGTGAAAGGGTGCCTCTATGGCCGGCAGATCAATATTGACGCGCAGGCACTGGCTGCGCCAGGGCGCGGGCCTGGCCGGCGCAGCGGCGGTGGGGCTGGCGCACCTTGCCCGCGCGCAGGGCGGAAAACCGGTCACCATGTCTTACGGCTGGGTTCCGTGGGCGGCGGGCAATTCGCCCGTCACGCAGTACATGGCCAGCAAAAAGCTGATCGAAAAACACGCTGCGGAATTCGGCTACGACCTCACCATGGATTACCGCGCCTACCCCGCGGCCGCGCCCCAGGTCGAAGCCCTGGCTGCCGGCCAGCTCGACATGGCCATGTGGGGCAACACGCCGACGCTGCGCGCCATCGTGGCCAGGCTTCCGTTCAGCCTGGTGTCGGTGGCAGAGGGGCGGCTGCGCTTTTTGCTGTGCACCCGCAAGGACTCGTCCATCCGCAATGTGCAAGACCTCAAGGGCAAGACGGTCGGCACGCTGGTGGGCGCAGACCCGTACAACGCGTTCACGCAAATCCTGCGCTACGAGCTGGGCAACCCCGACCCGGCCGCCCACGGTATCCGCATGGTGCACCTGCCCACCCTGCCTGAAGCGGCGCAGGTGCCCAGCGGCGTGGATGCCACGCTGGCCGTCTACCCGGCCTTCCTGAAGGCGCAGGCCACGGGCACGGTGGCCGTCATGAACTCCTACGGCTATACCGAAGCCCAGTACGACGGCCCCGCCGGCAAGGGGGCCGGCATTTTGCTGCCCTCGGTGAAGAACTCGCCCTTTTACCCCGACGGCTATTACCTGCACCGGTCCTTTCGCATCGTGCACAACGACCTCGTTGAAAAACATCCCAACCTGGTGCTGGCCTTTTTGCTGGCGCAGCAGGAGGCCGTGCATGCGCTCAGCGAAGCCGACCCGGAAGCGGTCTCGCAACTGGTCAAGTCCTACTGGGGCCTGTCGCCGGCCGACGGCGCCAAGGTGGTTCGCGACGAAGTGGTCTTCCGGCGCGGCTGGGCCTGGTCCACCGAGGGTGACGCGCTGGCCTTGCTCGCCACCTCCAAAATGATTGCCGGCGCCAAAATCATTCCGCAGCCGCTGAGCTGGGCGCAGGTGAAAAGCGTGTTTGTGCAAACCGCGCCGCTGGCCAGGCAGGCCTACGACCGGCTAGGCGCCAAACCCGCCCTCACGGAATTCCAGAGTGCAAAGGTCGGTGACCTGCGCGGCCTTCCGTCGTGGGAAATGCAGCGCTGGAAGGACCGGGTCTAGCGGCGGCCACCGCCGCGGGCGCTATGAAAACAATAGCTGCTTGCGCCCGTCCGTATTGGGCTGAGGCCACTTTTTGTGCCTGAAAAGAGCTTTTTCAAGGCATTGTGAGCTTGCAGAAGGCCCCAGCAAGCCTCGCGAAGACCCTCAATCCCGTTTTACAGGCATAAAAAGGCCCGTGAGCCAATCAGGACAAGCGCAAGCAGCTATTAAATTAATAGCATATCGGTCTGAGCGTATTCGCGGAAATACCGCCGTCAATCCTTGCGTTATTCCTGCGCCAGGTAGGCCGGGCGAATCCGCATCTTTTTCACAATGCCGGCTGGCGTGAACAGGATCACCAGCTCCGGGTTGGCCACCGTGGGTAGCGGCGCCTTCTTCCGGTAGACCCACACCTCCCACCCGCTGTCGAACTTCACCACGGTCGCGTTGCCCAGCGCGGCGGCCACGTCGGCCTTGGTCGACTGCCCGGCCACAATGGCGCCCTGCGCGCTTTCCATCGTCATGGCCGGGTCGCGAAAAGGCGGCGCTGCCTCCTGTGCGCCAAACAATCCCCCCGGCCCCGCGCAGCCGGCCAGCCACAGGCAGGCTGCCAGCGCCACAGCGGCACGCGTACAGGTTTGGGTAAGGTTCAGCGTTTTCATCACGGCTCGTCCATGTACTCAAACTCCACCAGCGTGTCGTCGGGCCAGCTGCGGTCACCCAGCGGCAAGACGTAGGTGCGGTCTACCAGCACCTCGCAGTCGCAGTACGGCAGGTCGCTGTTCAGGTTGGGGTCGTCGCTGGCGGCGGCGTACAGCTTGTCGATGGAAAGAATTTCCCGCCGCGGGCCATGGACCATCGCCACGCTGAACAAGGGCCGGTCCGCAAAGAAAAGATAAAGCGGCGCCTTCCTGTCGCAATAGGCCGGCGTATCCAGAATTACCCGCGCCAGCCGGCCGATCACGTTGGTGGTGTTCGACACCAGGCCCGCCTCCATGCCCACCTGGCACTCCAGCCGCAAGTCCCCCAGCCGCCGCGTGTTGGGCGGCAGGCCCGGCGTGCGAATCTCGGTGCGCCACGTCATGGTCTGCGCCTTCCGGTTCGGAATCACCTGCGCGTTCTCGTCAAAAGCTTTCTGGTTTCGCTCCAGCGTGAAGGTATGGTCCGGCGCCACCGCCACGCCAAACGCCTCGGTGGTCCCAATGACTTCCATCTCGATGCGGTTCATCTCCGTCTCGCGCTTGCGCGGCAACAGCTTGAAGCGCAGCGACGCGTTGGGCGCCATGGCGGCGCGCTGTTTTTCGAAAAGGTCCATGCCGCGGATCATCTTGCGGTAGGACTTTTCGACGGGGTCGCGGTTGGCCTTGGCGGCGATGGTGACTGAAGGCAGCGTGGGTGCGGCTTTGTCCTGCGCGGCGGTTCCCAGGCACGCGGTGGCCAGAGCTGACGCGAGGATGAGGTTTACGGCGAAGCGGGGCTGATGGATGTGCATGACGCCGACAATGTGGTTTCAGCGAACAAGCAAATCGTAGGGCGCAAGAAGTGTTTGTGTTGTAGGACTATTCCAGCACGTTGGGGTATTGCTGGATGAAAGGAGGCGGCTGCGCAGACGACTGCTGCAACCCTGTTTGAGGTATGCCCGGTAATCCTGAATTTTTAATACTGAACTTTTTTCCCCGGACGTCCTCAGACAGCCTTTCAACGGAGGGAACCCATGGCTTTTGCCCAAAACGACCAACTGACTTCACGCGCCTTGTCGGTGCTTCGCATTGTTTCTGCTTATTTGCTTATTCAGCATGGCACGGCCAAGCTGCTGGGCTTTCCC